>NZ_JADEVE010000244.1 GCF_016125955.1 Acetomicrobium sp. S15 = DSM 107314
GTGCAGCAATATTATATCAGTTATACCCATGATGCTCGATGCGTCTTGGCGGGGCCACTACATGGAGTAACCCGTGATGAAAATATAAAAGTGAGAGTGAATGTGAAAGTGAGTGCGGAAGTGGAAGTGAGTGATGAGTGATGAGTGATGAGTGAAGCGTAATGCGCAAGATGCGAGAGGCAAGACGAAGAAAGTTGTCGGAGAATAAGAAACACAAAAGCAATACAAAGGCCTGACCTCACGAATTTAGATAATATGCTATGATTACAAACGAAGGACAGCGGTTTTTCGGAGGATGCGCCAATGGCGAAGGCATCTTTAGTGCGATATCGATGCGGAGAGTGCGGCTCCGTGAGCCTCAGTTGGAGCGGTAAATGTCCGTCTTGCGGTTCGTGGGGCACACTCTACGAGGAAAGAGAAGAGAAGGAGAAAAAAACCTCATTCAAGCCACTCGCGCCGGCCGCGCTGGATGAGGTCACCTTTCCTGAAAGGTTCCCCTCTGGGCTTTCGGAGTTGGATAGAGTGCTCGGAGGGGGATGGGTGGCCGGAAGCGTCGTCCTGATCGGCGGAGAGCCTGGCATAGGCAAGTCCACGCTGTTGCTTCAGGTGTGCAGCTTTCTCGGAGAGAAAGGTACGGATGTCCTCTACATATCCGGCGAGGAGTCGGCCGCTCAAGTGGCATTGCGGGCTAAGCGCCTTGAGGCTCGAGGTGGTAATTTGCGCCTGCTGTGCCACGATGACATCGATGAGGCGCTTTCCGTCGCTGCAGACGCAAGATTCGTAGTAGTAGATAGCGTTCAGGCACTTCGCTCTGCCGATGTAGGTGGCTGGCCCGGCACGATTTCCCAGGTCAGAGCCGTGACGCAGCGGTGCATAGATTTTGCCAAAGAGAAGAACGTGCCCGTCGTACTCGTAGGGCATATCACCAAGGAGGGGCAGATAGCGGGCCCGAAGTTGATGGAGCACATGGTGGATGTGGTCCTGTTGTTCTCCGGCGAGCGCACCTCATCGTATCGCGTTTTGAGGGGCGTGAAGAATCGCTACGGGAGCACGGACGAGGTGGGTCTCTTCGAAATGAGCGAGCGCGGGCTTTCGCCGGTGGTCGACCCGAGCAGCCTCTATTGGAGTGGCGTGGAGTCATCGGTTTCTGGCGTCGCCATGGGGGTGGTGCTCGAAGGTTCGCGACCCTTGGTGGCGGAGATACAATGTTTGGCCTGTCCTACGCCCTTTCCCTACCCGAAGAGGACGGCCAGGGGAATTGAGACGAGCAGGGTGCAGCTTTTGCTCGCTGTTTTGGAGCGGCGTTGCGGTTGTTTCAGCAGGACTCACGACGTTTACGTCAATGTCGTGGGCGGGTTGCAGGTTCGCGACCCGGCCGTGGACTTGCCGCTGGCCCTGGCGCTCGTCTCCGCCTTGAAAGATGTACCGTTGAGGCCGGATCTCTGCATGGTGGGAGAAGTGGGATTGGCGGGCGAGGTGCGGCCGGCTCCACGCACGCATCTTCGCATCAGGGAGGCCTCCCGCCTGGGTTTCTGCAGGGCCTTGGTGAGCAGTGCAGAAAGAGACATGAGCCGCGTTGAGGGGGTGGAGATCATAGCGGTTAAGAGCCTCAGAGAGGCAATGGGGGTGGTGATGCGTTGAAGCGTCATCTCGCAGTTTTAGCGCTTTTTGTCTGCTTCGTTGCATGGGGAGGTTCCGCAACGGTCTATGCAGAAGAGGCGAAGGTGTTGGTTTCCCCCCTCGATGGCGTCGTGGGGACCGTTCTCGAAGTTTACTTAGGCGAACTCATAGAACGTGCCCGCAGCGAGGGGTTCGACCTCTTGGTGCTCGCCATAGACACGCCTGGCGGCCTCGTGAGCTCGATGACAGCCATGGTGAATAAGATTCTGACCTCACCCGTTCCGATAGTCGTGTGGGTCTACCCTTATGGGGCGAGAGCGGCCTCTGCGGGAGCGTTTATTGTGCAGGCGGCTCACGTGGCGGCAATGGCTCCCGGCACGAGGATAGGCGCTGCTCATCCGGTGACCGCCGGTGGCGGTGACGTGCCGAGCGATGAGATGAACCGCAAGATTACCAACGACTTAGCAGCTCAGATGCGCTCTCTGGCCGAGGAGAGAGGACGCTCTGCTGAAGTGGCTGCCCGTATGGTGACGGAGAGTCTGTCTTTGACCGCCCAAGAGGCCATGAGCAAGGGTGTGGTGGACGTGATGGCCACAGAATTGGAGGAGCTCCTCGTGGCCATTAGCGGCAGGAAAGTCGTGGTTGGGGGAAGCGAAATCGTCCTCGACCTTTCGGACTACGAAGTTGAGCATACGGAAATGCCGATGAGGCTCAAGGTTCTCCACTTCATATCCCGCCCCGACATCGCCTATCTTTTGCTCATGCTGGGCATATATGCGATCATATTTGAGATCCTCTCTCCGGGAGGGTTTGTCCTCGGCACATCTGGGGCCATAATGATCCTACTGGGCGCTTATGGGCTGCGGATGCTTCCGCTGAATTGGGCAGGAATTATCTTGCTCATAGCCGGCATCACCGTGATGATCATAGATCTGTTGGTCGGGGGAATTGGGGTACTCTCCGCCTTCGGCGGAGTAGCCATCATAGTGGGCGGGCTTATCATCTATCGGGCTCCAGGGGGTGAGCTCTTGCGCTATTCCATGACTTTCGTCACAGGGGCTGTTGTGGCTGCAACGGGCTTTTTCTTGTTGGCCCTGTGGGCTTTCTTGAGATCTTTGAAGACCAGAAAAGCCTCGGGCCAGGAAGGGTTGGTGGGAGAACCCGCTACTGTGGTTCAAGCGTGTAACCCGGATGGGATGGTGCTCTGTCATGGGGAGTATTGGAAGGCAAGAAGCGTGGATGGAGAACCCTTAGGAGTGGGAGAAAGAGTTCGGGTGGTTTCCCTCTCAGGGTTGGTCCTGTTGGTAAGTCGAGACAAGGAGGAGGATGTAAAGGATGGGGACTGAAGGGATCATAGAAAGCCTTTTTAGCGCCGGCGGTTATCTCGGGGCTATACTGATCATAGTCATTATCTTGACGGCGGCTCTCAAGATTGTTCCTGAGTATCAGCGCGCCGTGGTTTTTCGCCTGGGTAGGGCTATAGGCGTGAAGGGGCCCGGTTTGGTGATTGTCATCCCTGTTATCGATCGCGTAGTGCGAGTTGACTTGCGCGTGGTCACACTCGATGTGCCCGTTCAAGAGGTGATAACGAGGGACAACGTACCCATCAAGGTTAACGCCGTGGTATACTTTCGAGTTATGGAGCCGATGCGCTCCGTGATAGAGGTGGAAAGCTATATCATGGCCACGAGCCTTCTGGCTCAAACCACGCTTCGTTCGGTGGTGGGAAGGGCCGAACTCGACGAAGTTCTCTCTGCGAGGGATAAGATCAACATGGAGCTGCAGCAGATCATAGACGAGCGCACAGACCCATGGGGTATCAAAGTGAGCGCGGTTGAGGTCAAAGAACTGGAGCTGCCAGAAGGAATGAAGCGCGCGATGGCGAGGCAGGCCGAGGCCGAAAGGGAACGTCGCGCCAAGATCATCAACGCCGAAGGAGAGCTTCAGGCTGCAGAAAGGCTCAGCCAGGCCGCTCAGATCATGGAGACCTCTCCGGTTACCCTCCAGCTCAGGTATCTGCAGACGCTGAGAGAGGTGGCAAGCGAGAGGAATTCCACCACCATATTCCCGCTGCCCATCGATTTGCTGAAACCGTTCCTTTCGCGCAAGGAGCGGGAGGTTATCGATAAGGATTAGGCTGAAAAAACATAGCTGACTTTACTGCGTATAGACGAGGGGGTCCATTTCGTGGGTTACGACTTTTCGGCCATAGAGAGAAAATGGCAACAGCGTTGGGAAGCGGCAGGCGTATTCTACGTGGATAGAAATCCGGCTAAGCCCAAATTTTATTGCCTCGAAATGTTCCCATATCCGAGTGGGGCTCTTCACATGGGGCATCTCAGGAACTACTCGATAGGCGACGTATTGGCCAGGTACTTGCGCATGAAGGGATACAACGTGCTTCACCCCATGGGCTTCGACGCCTTCGGCATGCCGGCGGAAAACGCCGCTATACGTTACGGAGTGCACCCACACGAGTGGACGTGGAATAACATCGAGCACATGGCGAAGCAGCTAAAGGAGATGGGCTGCAGCTATGATTGGCGACGCCGCATAGAGACGTGTCATCCCAACTATTACCGTTGGACGGAATGGTTTTTTCTCCAATTCTTCAAGAGGGGGCTTGCATATCGTAAAAAAGCCTTCGTCAATTGGTGCGATGAGTGCAAAACCGTGCTCGCCAACGAGCAGGTGATCGAAGGCAATTGCTGGCGCTGTGGCACGCCGGTAAGAAAACGAAGCCTTGAGCAGTGGTTCTTGCGCATATCAGACTACGCTCAAGAACTGCTCGATTCGCTAAAAGAGCTCGACAAATGGCCCGAACGGGTGAAGATGATGCAGGAAAACTGGATCGGCCGCTCTGAAGGAGTGCGCCTATCTTTCCCCGTGGAGGGTATCGACGCCTCAATAGAGGTGTTTACAACCCGCGTCGACACCATTTACGGTGCCACGTTCCTCTCCCTGGCGCCGGAGCATCCCTTGGTGGAAGCGTTGGCGGATCGCTCCCCGGACGGCGACGACATCAGGAGGTTCGTAGAAGAGGTGATCCGTCGGAGGGAGATTGAGCGCTCGGCCGTGGGCAATGAAAAAAAGGGATACTTCACGGGCTTTTATGCCCGCAATCCCGTCACCGGCGAGAGGCTTCCCATTTGGATAGCCGATTACGTGCTCATGGAATACGGCACGGGTGCGATCATGGGCGTGCCGGCTCATGACCAACGCGACTTCGAGTTCGCCCGCAAATACGGTCTGGAGGTTCGTGTGGTAGTTAACCCTCCAGGAGAGGAAAAACTCGATCCCGCGACTATGGATAGGGCCTTCGAGGGAGAGGGATATCAGTGCAATTCGGGTTCCTTTGACGGTCTTGCCACACCGGTGGCCATTCGGCGGATGGCTGAGTGGATCGAAAGCCAGGGTATGGGCAAGAGAGAGGTCAACTATCGCCTCCGCGATTGGCTGATCTCGCGCCAGCGCTACTGGGGGGCTCCCATCCCGATAGTCTATTGTGATCGTTGTGGCATTGTCCCAGTTCCGGAGGAGGATTTGCCTGTGCTCCTTCCGCTGGACGCACACCTCCTTCCCGGGGGAGGAAGCCCTCTGCCTGGGCTCGAAGAGTGGGTCAGCGTACCGTGCCCTCAGTGCGGCGCTCCGGCCAAGCGCGAGACCGACACGATGGATACCTTTATCTGTTCTTCGTGGTATTTTTTGCGTTTTTGTTCGCCATGGACGGATAAGGCTCCCTTTGAAAAGGAGGACGTCGATTGTTGGATGCCGGTTGACCAGTATATAGGCGGCATTGAACATGCTTGTCTTCACCTCATTTATGCGCGTTTCTTCACCAAAGTCCTCGCTGACATGGGCATGGTCAATGTGAGGGAACCCTTTGCCGCGCTTTTAACCCAAGGCATGGTTATAAAAGACGGCGCCAAGATGTCTAAGTCAAAGGGCAATGTAGTTGACCCCGATGAGATCATGAAGACCTACGGGGCAGATACGGCTCGGCTTTTCATTCTCTTCGCATCTCCGCCTCACAAGGACCTCGAATGGTCGGACCGAGGCGTCCAGGGAGCCCACCGCTTCCTTAATCGCCTCTTCAGGTTCGTGGAGGACAACGAAGAAAAGCTTAAAGGGGCATCGACCGAACCAGTGCCTGTGGGCAACCTTCTGAAGAAGGAACAAAGGGAGCTCAAAAGGGCCATACACGGGACCATACAGGCCGTCACGCGCGACATAGAGGTGGAAAGACAATTTAACACCGGCGTTGCGAGGCTTATGGAGCTCCTTAACGCCCTTTCGATGTATGAGCCCAAAGATCCTGTTGATTGGAGCCTAACGAGAGAAGGGGTCGAAGCTCTGCTCGTATGCCTCTCCCCTTACACGCCGCATATCTGCGAGGAGCTGTGGGAGAAACTTGGACACGATAATATGCTGGCCGAAACCGAATGGCCCGAGCCCGATCCGGAAGCGCTCGCCGCGGAGGAGGTTACGGTGGTGGTCCAGGTGAACGGCAAGGTGAGGGAAAGCATTAATGTGCCGGCCGGGTTGAGCGAAGAAAACCTGAAGGAGCGCGTCTTGGCGCACGAGGGGGTTAGGCGAAGGTTAGAAGGTAAGGAAATCAAAAAAGTGATAGTGGTGCCCGATAAGCTTGTGAGCCTTGTGGTGAAGGATTAGTGCCTCATTTAATCGTGGTTAGTGCTCCTGGTCTTGAGCTGCAGGATTTGCTCCTCGCTGCAGAAAAAGAGCTGCAGGAGGCAGGTTATATGTTGGCTCGTCACTATGAAGAGACGAGCTGGAGTGAAATCTTCGCCGTCGCCGGCAGCGGCGGCCTCTTAGGAGGCCGTTCCCTCTTTGTGGTGGAAAATGCGTCACGGTTGGGGCCGTTTCCTGAGGGTTTTTTGCCGTGGCTTGAGGGAGAGGCGGCAGAGACCGCGGTCATTTTGGCCTATGAGGGAGATCATCGCAAGTATCTGTCAAAGGAAGTACTCGAACGGGTAGGTCTTTACGAGCTACAAGCTGTGCCTCGATGGGGTAAGGCCAGGCTGGATTGGATAGCCGCGCAGGCTAAAAATCTTGGAGCGCGCCTCGACGGCGAGGCGCTTTCTCTACTGAGCGAGTATTTTGAGGATCCCAAGGAGCTCAAGTCTGAGCTTGAAAAGCTTGCCGTGGCCTCTGAAGACGGGAAAATATCTACAGCCTTGGTGAAGGAGCTTTCTGTCTCAAGCGGGGGCAGGAAGCTGGTAAAATTCCTCGACGCGCTCTGCGAAGGAAAGATCCCTGAGGCGCTCGAAGCCATGGTGAATCTGAGGGAAGAAGCGGATGTACTGCCGGTGATCGCCAGCCTTCATCGGCGGTTTCGTTTGGCTGCCTACATATCTTGTTTGTCTCCTGAGGCCCATGAAGCCTTTTTAGAGGCGCTCAAGGCGCGTGGTTATCAGGCCAGGATGGCGAAGACAGCAGCCAAGCGCTATCCCGAAGCGGCTATCTGGCGCTTTTTAACCGGAATAATAGGTTTGAGCTATCGGGAAAAGGTCGGGGAAGGATCTGGGTGGGTTTCGTTAGAAGAGCTTGCAATCGAACTGCTCGAGTCATGTGCATCTTGAGGCGGGCTAAGGGTTTTGGGGCTCTTTGCCCGCCTTTTATATTAGGATCCAGCGCTTTTATCGAGCGCCCTGACCGACGCCATGAGCCTCGACTTTTTTCTTGCTACGGTGTTGCGATGAAGGACTCCTTTGATTGTGGCCTTGTCTAAGACGGAATAGGCTATGCTGAGGCGTTCCTTCGCAAGCGCAAGATCGCCAGCGGTTACAGCTTCGAGCACATCCTTGCAAGCGCTCTTGGCGCGACTTTTCCAGTGGCGATTATACAGTCTGTTCCTTTCCTCGATGCGCATCCTCTTGACTGCGGATTTAATATTGGGCACCGCTTTTTCACCTCCCTTCGTATAATAAAAAGAAAGCGCAAATAATTCTATCACGTCTTTGTGGATCGAGACAACCGGTGTCGCTTGGGCCTGCAGCGAGATCTCAAGCGGTGGGAGGCGGGACCATAGGTGCAGAAAAAGGTCCTTAGATGAGCTTGAAAAAACTGCGCCCTTGGAAGATGGACGAGGTATCATGTTCGGAAGGTTAACTACGCGAAGGGGTTTGTATCATGGCTTTAGGCGGCGTCAAAGTAGAAGGAAGCCTTACAACAAAAATCAAGACCCTCCTCTTTTGGTCGTTGGTTGTTTTGACGGCCGCGGGGTATCTATTGGACGGCAGCGCCGAGAGCAAATGGTCGCTCATGTGGATGACCGGTTTATCCGGTCTAATCGGTTATATAACAAACTATTTAGCAGTTAAGATGATATTCCACTCTTTCACTATCCCATTGGGGCCTGTCTCCTTCACGTTGCCGGGCAGCGGGCTCATCCCCCGCAACAGAGATCGCATATTGGACACGGTAGCCGAAGAGGTGCGGCGCAGGCTCATAACGCCGGAAGCGCTTGAGAGGATCGTAAGTGAGGAGGAGCTCATCGAGGCGCTGGCTCCGACGATTCAGCGAGAGGTCATGCGTCTGATCTTGAAAAGGGAGAGCCTGAAGACCGTCTTGAATGCCATGTCCAAACCGTTAGAGGAATATTTCAGGGGACGCGAGTTCAGAACCCTCCTCAAGCAGCAGGTCGAGAAAATGGAGGAGGAGCACCTTTTAGTTGGCTTAGCCAGCCGCTTGAAGATCATAGATGCCGATGAAATCGCCAAGTGGATCGGGGATTTGGTTTGGGAACGCTGGCGCGATTTCTCACAGGGAGAGGAGGGTCTATCGGAGTTGCAAAGACAAGTAGCTTCGGTCTTGAGGGAGATGTCTTTTCAGGAGGATCAGGCGGCGGAGCTTTTGGGTCGGAGCTTCAGAAGGATAATAAACAAGGCCTTGAGGGAGATAGACTTCGGCGCCGTAGCGCGCAGGTCGCTCGTGAGCATCGATGAAGGAAGTTTGGAGGACTACCTCGAGTTTCTCTCGCAGCGCTACCTGAATTGGATAGAGATCTGGGGCGGAGTTATGGGAGCCTTGGTCGGTGTCGTGATGTGGCTTGGCGTGTGGGTCCAGTAGGGATGTGGAGGGGCGTTATACATGTCGGAATTCAAGAGATTAAAGGTGCTTGCGGGGACGAAAAAGGTTACCTTTGGCGTCGACATCCTGGCCTTGAAGTTGCGGGGCATCAGCGCTTGTGCGCTCGTCGTCTTCGCTTTATCGCTTTTGGGGTCTTTTTTGCCGGCTTTTGCCGAAGAGATGGTTGTTCTGTGTCCGGAGCGCATTTCCGTCGGAGAGCCCTTCCTTGTGACCGTATATATGGAGTCTAAACCGGAGAGGGTAGAACTCTCCTGGCTCGGTGAGACTTTGTCGCTGGACGTTCAAGCCGATGGTGGGCACTTCGTATCAGCTGCGCTTTTGGGCACAGACATCTTAAATTCCACTTTAGGAGAGCACGAGCTCGCTATTTACGCGAAGGCCTCGAACGGACAGCTGCGTGTCGCTCGTAGCGTAAAGGTGATCGGCAAAAAGTTCAAAGAGCAGCGGTTGAGTCTGCCCGAGAAGATGGTGACGCCCCCCAAGGATGTGCTTGACCGCATAACGAAGGAGCAGAAGCAGGTGCGTGAAGTGCTTGCGACGCGCTCTCCTAAACGGCTCTGGGAGCTCCCTTTTGTGCGTCCGGTCCCAGGTGCGGTGACTTCCGAGTACGGCTTGACGCGGGTCTTGAACGGCAAACCTAAAAATCCGCATCGCGGCGTTGACCTCCGCGGGGCCGCAGGTGACCCGGTTAAGGCTGTGGCGTCCGGTCGCGTCGCCCTTGCCGAGGAGCATTACTTCGCCGGGAAATGTATCTATCTCGACCACGGAAACGGCGTGATTTCGGTTTATATGCATTTATCTCGTATCGGTGTGGCCGGGGGAGATCTCGTCGAAGCCGGAGCGGCCATCGGCAATGTGGGAAGCACGGGCAGAGTGACCGGCCCTCATCTTCACCTCGGCATCAGCCTTCAGGGGCGTATGGTCGACCCTATGCCTCTTTTGGCAAAGCCTGCCGATCGTCCCGGGGAAGATTGAACAATCGGCCACCGCTCAAAAGATACCCCTTAGAAGTAACCTTCTCTATGAAGTCTTTATCGTGGGAAGCAACAAGAAGGGCTGCATCGGTAGCGATCAGCAATTGCTCTAAAATGGCACGAGCATCCTCGTCGAGGCCGCCGGTAGGTTCGTCCAAGATGAGCGCTATCGGGTCCATAGCCAGTATTGTGGCGAGAGCTCCGAGTTTTTTTTGGCCGCCGGATAGGGAGTAAGGCGGCCGATCTGCTAAATTCGCCATGTCCAAAAGATCGAGTGTGGCGATGGCTTTACTGCGCGCCTCGTCAGGAGACAGGCCGAGGTTCAGCGGGCCGAAGGCTACATCTTCGAGAAGAGTGGGGCAGAATAGTTGATCGTCAGCGTCTTGAAACAGAAATCCCACCTTCCGGCGCAGCGCCGTTAGATCTTTGCGCCCGGTTACAGGTCTTCCCTCGAACAAAATCTCACCGGCCGAAGGCCTTTCCAGGCCCATTATGACATGGAAGAGAGTAGTCTTCCCTGCGCCGTTGCACCCCCATAAGCCCGCCTTCTCACCAAAATCCAGTTGAAAGTCGATCCCTTTCAAGACCGGTTCGCCGCCTGGGTAGGAAAAGGTTATACCCTTGAGTTCCAAGAGCGGCCTCATATTAAAACGCACCCCAAGAGGAGTAGGCCGAGCCCGGCACAACGCATCGCTTGTGTAAGGTTCAGTTTCTCGGCGTAGCAGATGTCGGGAAAGGTGCCGTTAAAGCCTCGAAGCTCCATCGCAACCGATACCCTCTCAGCTCGGCTGAAGGCTTTTAAAAAGATCATCCCCATGAGGTTGCCGTACGCTCTTAGCGTGCGGAGGTTAAATCCTGGCTTAAAAGCCCGCAGTGTCATGGAACGGTGAAGTTTTGATGCCTCGTCGAAGAAAACGTGCGCGTAACGATATGTAAAGTGGAGGAGGAGCACCAGTTTTTCGGGCATGTGAAAGAATTTGAGGGCATTCATAGTCCGATAAATCGGAGTCGTCCCCAAGAGCGAGGTGAAACCGAAGACCGCCGTGTAGCTTCGAAGGGTGATCGTCCCGGCCATGACAACCCCTTCTATCGAAAGAGAACAAGTCCCCAAAGAGACCCTTTTTCCGCCGCCCAATAGCGGTAGAGTAATCCAAAGCACGAGTATGAGACTGTCCAAGAGGGCCAACCTCTTCATAACGGAAGCCAACGGTATGTGCCCCAAGAAGAGAAGCAGGATGGAAAAGGCGAGCAAAGCCACGAGGGATGACCAGTTTGAGGCAGCGGCTGCGGATAGCGCCAGCGCCGCTGCCAAAAACACCTTAAGTCGCGGGTCCATCGTATGCAGGAAAGAGTTTCCCTCTGCAAAGGCGACCTTCAAGGGGAGTCCCATAGGTTCAGCCATTCTTCTTTCGATTCCCCTTCCATAAGATTATGCCCACCAGGCCGACGATGTAGCCCACCCCGCCCACAATCTCCGAGAAGCCCGGATGAGACATCTTTTCGTTTAAGCGCACGACCTCTTCCCTCAGAGGGGAAACCTCGCGCCTTACGACCTCTCGCATCAGTGCTTCCAGCTCTCCCGCTGGCAGGTTTGATTGTGCCGTCCCTGCGGCTTCCGACTCGCTTGCTGTTATGGCTTTTTCTCCGCTTGAAAACCTTAAAGTCGTCTCAGTGCGGTGCCCCATGCCGTCTTCGACTACCACCTTGACTGTCTCACGTTTTTCTTCTCGTGGCAGGGACAGGGAAAAGCCCCCTATGTCATCGGTGCGACATTCTTGGAGTACCTCGTCGTCGGCACTCAATAGTCGCACCGGACAGCCTTTAGCTGGGACCCCGTCGCTGAAATAGACCTCTCCTGTCACTCGTTCCCCCTCGTGGAAGGCAAAGACGTTTAGCTTGTGCGCCGAAGCTGGCGAGGCTACAAAGAGCGTCAACACAAAGAATGCGATGAGTGGCGCACATAAAATGCGAGGCATCGTTTTGGCGATGAAGGAGATGATAAAACCTGTCACAATCCCTTCGATTAGCACTATGGGGAGATTAGCCGCCAAAAGCATCGCCGCAGAATTTTGGAGGATTTCTCCGCTGAAGGTAAGGGCCATCGCCACCATCAGGGAAGCTCCGAGCACGCCCCCCGAGCCGGCCACGAAACCAGCCGCAAATGGCGGAATTTTCTTCTTGGCCATGAGCCAGCGGCCCAGAAGGCCCGCTAAGGCACCGGGCAGAGCCATGGCCGTGGCGTTTGCGCCCAGCACCACCAATCCGCCAAACTGGAAGAGAATGGCCTGAAGCAGCAGTGCAACCAGATAAGCTGGGAACAGAGACCATCCCAATACGAAGCCGCCAAGGCCGTTCAGCAGCAGGTGCACGCTTGAAACCCCTACGTTTACGTGAATGAGTGATGCCACGAAGAGAGAGGCGGAGACAACGCCGCAGCGCGGAACCGCCTCCATCGATAGCTTGCTGAGGCCATAAGTCGTCCCCGCGGCAGCGCAGGTAACGCCGCCAATTAAAACGGGAAGCGAAAGCACACCTTCGGCTATATGCATCCTTTATTCACCTTTTCCGCATGAACCCAGATCACGGCGCCCAGCTCGACGGGAGCATCCTCTCCGGAAGGGCTTTTCATCGTCTCGGTCTCGGGAGCGTCGGCGAGCGCCGCAAAGCCCCACCAACCATCCCAGGGGAGACCGTAGGTGAAAACGCCCCGTTCGTCGGCGCGGATGACCTGGGTCACAAAGGGAGGAGCGGGGGTCTGTCGCTTCAAGCCTTCGTTGTAGTATTCGATTTCGACTAAAGCGCCCGAGAGCGGTACTCCCTCCAGCAACACCTGGCCCTGAAAGACATTGCCCTCCCAGAGGCCGTAAGGCCGCGTCAGCGGAACGATCTCGGCTCGCAAGCCAACCGGCACATCCCACCCCTCCTCCATTCCGAAGGCGTTGACCACGGTCTTCGCGTAGTGGATGATATACTTGCCTTCGGCAGGTTCCCAGTAGGGTGCGGGCTCCACATAGAAGATGTAGTCGCCTGGGCGGCGAACCTCATAAGACGTCTTCCAGGCCTTGAAGCCCTCGGCCGTAGAGAACTCAGAGAGGGTGGAAAGAAGATCCGCATTTTGGCCTCTGGCTACGACGCCGAAAGTCGCAGGTTTTTTCATGTCCATCAACTGCTGCTCGAAGGGGTGAATGAAGAGCAGGGACAAAGTCACGTTGCGATCTTCGTCTTGGGTGAGTATATTGTCGCTGGGCAAGATCGCTTGGAAGTGCGCAAGGGCTGCAGTAGCGATTGTCGTTTGGAATATAGCTGTTATGAAGAAAATTAAAAGCCTGTTTTTTACCATTCGAAAAACCTCCTTGGACAGATAAGGAGCAGGGAGCATCGTGTTACGTTTACGACAAATAATATTACGACTTTGTCCTCCTTTGTCAAGCGGAGGACCATTGCTCTGCAGGGTCAGCTATGCTATAGTATTTGGGCTCGTCATATCTATGGCCTTGTCAAATTAACGAGGAGTTGGTGACCTGTGAAACGTACTTATCAACCGCACAACACGCGGAGGAAGCGCTCGATGGGTTTTCTCGTCCGATCGAGTTCGCCAAGCGGTCGTCGCATATTGCGCAATCGCAGAAGGAAAGGGCGCAAGCGCCTGACGGTATAGAGTGGGCGGATTTTCTTATCCCCGCTCGGCGCGTTTGGTGAGAGGATGGGAGTACGATTACGTATTTCGCACCGGTCGCAGGAAAAGAGGGGCGCTGGTGCGTTTGTTATTCGCTCCTGGACCTGATGGCGCGACGCGCTTCGGCTTGGCAGTGGGCGGTCGACAAGGGGGATCCGCAGATAGAAACAGGGGGAAGCGCATCTTGAGAGAAGCGGTGCGGCGATTGAGGCCTTGGACGAGAAAGGGAATATGGATGGTGGTCATGTTGACAGATATGGGTCTCAAGGCCAACGCCAGAGAAGTGTACGAAGAGATGGCCAAGCTGTGTCACGAGTCGGGGCTTCTGGCAGATGAATGGCCTGGTCTTCAATGGATGCCTCGTAGAGGTGCGGATAGCGCATGAAATTTCTCAAGCTGATCGCCATAAGGTCAGTTCGCGGTTATCAGACCTTCGTCTCTCCGTTGTTGGGGAATAATTGCCGATTTTACCCTACTTGTTCTCAATACGCCATTGAGGCCGTCGAGCAGTATGGCATTTATGGCGTCTGGTTGGCTTTGTGCCGCATATTCAGATGCGGCCCCTGGAGTCGTGGAGGGTATGACCCCGTTCCTCAGCGCAAGGCGAAGTCATAAGCGAAAGAAGGATGGTGAGAGTTTTGGGTTCTATTTGGCAAGCAGGTAGCAATCTGATGCTTGTTACCTTGAATTTCTTTTATGGAATAACGCATTCGTATGGTCTTTCGATCATATTACTCACAATCGTGGTGAGGTTGCTTTTGCATCCCTTGACCCATAAGCAGTTAGTGAGCATGAGAAAGATGCAGCAGATTCAACCTCGCCTGCGGACATTGCAGGAAAAGTACGGCGACGACAAGGCTAAGCTCAATCAAGAACTGATGAAGCTTTATAAGGATGAGGGGATCAATCCGGCCGCCGGTTGTCTTCCCATGTTGCTTCAGTTGCCCATAATGATCCTCCTGTTCCGGTTATTGATGACCTACGACTTCGGCAATATATCGTTCATGGGCGTGTCGTTGGCGGGCTCCGTCCTGTCCACAATGGCCGCTGCGTTGGGCATATCTGCAGAGAAGATCGGGATAACGATGGTCCTTTCGGCTATAGCCTCAAACCCAGCAGGCCTCCTCAACGTGTCCGTATACGCAGGCAACCTCTTGCTTTTGATAGGGATTACCGTTTTGACCTGGCTCCAGCAAAAGTTTTCGGGGAGTACAGGCAACCCCCAGATGGCCTTCATGAACTGGTTTATGCCGCTCTTTCTCGCCTTCATATGCTTGAGCTTGCCGGGCGGCGTGCTCCTTTATTGGGGCGTTTCTTCGCTCATAGGCGTCGCGCAGCAATGGTGGGTTCAGCGCACGGTTAAAGTGCAGTTGCAGGAAAAACCTGTACTGTACAAAAACAAACCTCCCACTGCTTGACGATGACAGAGGTTGAACTTTAAGAGGGGGTTAGAGCATATGAGCGCGACTGACGAGCAGTCCATACTGTTAGAGGTATCTTCAATGGAAGAGGCTCAAGACCTCGCTGCGGCTCGTTGGGATATAAGGGCAGACGACGTGATAGTGGTCTCAGTGGAGGAGGAGAAAAAACTCTTTGGCCTCTTTGGTAAGAGGCTAAAGGTGGCGGTCAGACCGAAGGCTGACCTCGTCAGTTTGAAAGCCCGAGATTTCCTCTGTGAATTGTTTGAACTTATGGACTTAAAGGTGGAAGTCGAGGTTAAAGAGGACGATGTCCTCGATATAACAGGCGAAGACGCAGGTATAGTCATAGGGCGCCATGGTGATACGCTCAAGGCCTTAGAACACCTGTTAAACTTGGCCGTAAGAAGAGAGGGCGGCCGCCTGCGGCTCGATAGCGACGGGTATCGCCAACGCAGAGAGGCGAGTTTGAAGCGCCTTGCGGAGTCCGCTGCTCGCCGGGCGCTGGAAAGGGGAAGGCCCGTGCCGCTCGAACCTATGGCCAACTGGGAGCGAAAAGTGGTTCATTTGGCTCTCAAAGACTACCATGACATAGAGACGCGCTCCGTGGGCGATGAGCCATATAGGCATATCGTCGTGTGGCCCAAGAGGCCCGAGAGGAAAAAGCCCTCTTTTTATCGCACTTGATGATCTGTCGATATATATGGGCTCAACTGCTAACTGCTCGGCGGATGCGTTTGCCCTTTGATTAGCAGGGGGCAAGAAGTGCAGGATGGCTTCTTCTTGCAATGTGTCTTTGCGTGCGCTACAGCTAAGGCGTGCCACTCTCCCAGGAAGGTTGCATCTTTGGGCAAATTGCCCATTAACAGGTGTTGCGCGGCAGCATACTGTCTCTTATCCCACTCCTTTGGCCACCATCCCAATCGGCCGCCTATTCTCAGCGTGTAGTTGTCGATGACTAAGATTGGATACCCTCCGGCATAGCATAGCATGCTATCTGCCGTCTCTTCGCCTATCCCCGTCCGATTCAGCAACCAGCTTCTCGTCTCTTCTAACGGTTTTTCGAACAGCACATCGAGAGTTTTGAACTCTCTCTCGATGCTGACAGCGAACTCCTTCAAATAGCGGGCCTTTTGGCGGTAGAAGCCGCAAGGCCGTATTGCTTCGCACAAGTTTTCTTGCGGAATTTCGCATAGCGCCTTTAGCGACAGCCACCCTCTTTTCTTCAGGGCCGTTATGGCTGCTTCTACGTTCCTCCAGCTGGCGTTCTGAGTCAAAATGGCTCCTATGCATACTTCTTCCGTCGAGTCGGCTGGCCACCATCCTTGTGGTCCATAACAGCGAAACCACATTTCGTAAGCCTTTAACGGAGAGAGCATCCGACCACTCCTTCGGGGCTTTCCCTTAAACATAATGTACCAAAAACATAATGTACCAACCCGGCCGTCGGCTTTCAAGCCGATATCCTTAAGGTCTGAAGACGTGTCAGTGCCCTCCGGCCATGATAAAATTTTGGTGGATATATGAGCGCGACGCCGCAAAAAACCGTAGGTAGAATTTACGATGTGCGTGGATTGTTAAAGGGAGTATATACTCGATCTTGATAATGCAAAGATATCGGGGGTGATTGAGTTGTTGAAAAAGTTCATTAAAGTGGGGATCTTGCTTCTGCTAGGAATGCTCGCGGTAGGCTTGCCGCTTGAAGCTCTCGCTGCCACTTCGAGCGACCCCTTCACGGGGAATCCGATAGCGAAGATCGCTCAAAGCGCCTCTCCGGCGGTGGTCAACATCGATACCGAGACCCTCGTTAGGCAGCCCGTGTTTCCCTTCATCGACGATCCTTTCTTCAGGCAGTTTTTCGGGGAGGAGTGGCAACGATTCTCACAGGTCATTCCGATGAAGGGGAAAGGCTCGGGGTTTATAGTATCTAAAGAAGGTCACATACTGACCAACAATCATGTGGTCGAGGGAGCGGACAAGATCACCGTTACCTTGTCAGACGGCAGACAGTTCGATGCGAAAATCGTGGGGAGAGACCCGACCTTTGACCTCGCCGTGATAAAGATCACAGCGAGCGATCTTCCGGTACTATCTCTGGGCGATTCCGATGCGATTCAAGTAGGCGAATGGGTTGTTGCCATAGGAAACCCCTTCGGTTTGGAGCATACTGTCACGGTTGGTGTGATATCGGCGAAGAACCGATCGATCAGAGCTGGGAATCTCAGCTTCGACGGATTTTTGCAGACGGATGCGGCCATAAACCCGGGCAACAGCGGCGGTCCGCTCTTGGACCTCGACGGCAAGGTCGTAGGCATAAACACGGCCATCATCCCTTACGCTCAAGGTATAGGCTTTGCCATACCGGTGAACATGGCCAAGAGCGTCATGGACGATCTCGTATCTTATGGAAGGGTGCGACGAGGTTGGCTCGGCGTTTACCTTCAACCCCTCACTAAGGACTTCGCCAAAGCTTATGGTATAAAGATCGACAAGGGTGCGGTAGTGGCCGATGTGGTATCCGGTTCCCCTGCAGATAAAGCCGGCATAAAGCGAGGGGACGTGATAACGGGCATCGATGGCGCAGAGATCAAAGATCCTCAAGATCTGGTTTTTCAGATACGCAAGCGCATGGCAGGAGATAGAGTGAACCTCGAAGTCGTAAACCAGAGCGGGCGCAGGAGCATTGCCGTGACTTTGGGAGAGATACCGGGGCAGTCCGAAGAGCCTCGCACGCGCAGGACATCGCTTGAGGAGAGCCTCGGCGTAGAAGTGTCTCCCGTGACTCCTACTCTTAAAGAGGAATTTAGTCTGCCAGACCAGAGAGGCCTGGTGGTGACGAAGGTAAAATCCGGCTCACCGGCCGATCGCGTCGGTCTTCGAGAGGGAGACATGATACTTGAAGCCAACGGCTCTGCGATTGAGAGCGTAGAAGACCTGGAGCGCGCCTCTCAAAGCAGGGACATCGTCGTCCTTCTGGTGTGGCGCAATGGGCGAACGTTCTTCGTCTCCCTGCGACCTTAAGACAAGGGTTGAGACTCCTTCGGAGGTGCATCGCTTGAAGACAAGAGATGTAATAGTGATCTTGGACTGCGGCTCTCAGTATACTCAGCTCATAGCGAGGAGGATCAGAGAACTCCGTGTCTTTAGCGAGATTCTTCCGTGGGATGCGCCTGTAGAGGAAATCCGATCGAGGAGCCCCAAGGGCATCGTAATTTCGGGAAGCCCGATGAGCGTTACGATTCCTGGGGCTCCCACGTTACCTCGTGACTTTTTGGAAATCGGCGTTCCCATCTTGGGCATCTGCTATGGGATGCAGTTGTTGTCTTTCCTTCTGGGCGGCAAGGTGGAGAGGGCAGAGGCGGCGGAATACGGGCGCGCTCAAGTTGAGGTCGAAGACGAAGGCTCTCCGCTATTTCGCGATCTCCCCCAGCGCTTTTGTGTGTGGATGAGCCATGGAGACTCGGTGGCCTGGCTTCCGCCACATGTGCGCGTCTTGGCTAAGAGTGAAGGCGGTTTGCCGGCCGCTATAGGCGTTCCAGAGAAGCGCATCTGGGGTCTGCAGTTCCATCCGGAAGTGGTCCATACGACATATGGCGTCGAGATCTTGAAGAACTTTCTCTTTGAGATATGCGGGTGTGACCCTTCGTGGGATTTGGGCGACTGGGTCAAGGAGAAGGTGGATGAAATTGCGAAAACGGTAGGAGATGGGAGCGTACTCTCGGCCCTTTCCGGCGGTGTGGACTCCACCGTGGCCGCAGTGCTTACGAGGAGGGCAATAGGAGATAGGCTTCATTGCGTCTTTGTAAACAATGGCCTCTTGCGCCTGAATGAGGCGGAAAGCGTGCTCTCCGTTTATCGGCAGGAGTTAAATCTCAACGTCCAGTATGTGGACGCTTCGGAAGAGTTCCTCACCGCTTTGCAGGGCATTACAGACCCCGAGGGCAAGCGTAAAGCGGTGGGAGAAACCTTTATACGCGTCTTCGAGAGAGAGGCGAAAAGGATCGGTCGCACGGAGTGGCTCCTCCAGGGGACGCTTTACCCGGATGTGATAGAGAGCGGACATCGCGGCAGAGGGGCCTCTGTAATAAAGACGCATCACAACGTCGGCGGACTGCCGAAGGATATGAAATTTAAGCTCTTGGAACCGTTGAGGGATCTCTTCAAAGACGAGGTCCGCGCTATAGGGGCTATCTTAGGCGTGCCGAATACAATATTGCGGCGCCATCCCTTTCCCGGCCCTGGCTTGGCCGTGAGGTGTTTGGGAGAGGTGACGCGGGAAAAGTTGGAGCTGCTGCGGCGGGCCGATGCCATATTTCTTGAGGAGTTGGATTCTGCAGGTTTTTACGATAAGGTGTGGCAAGCCTTCTGCGTCCTCCTCCCCGTTAAGAGCGTCGGCGTGATGGGGGATGAACGCACCTATGGCCATCCTGTGGTATTGCGAGCGATCGAGTCTCAAGATGGGATGACGGCGGATTGGGCCTACTTGGACCGTCAACTGCTCGATAAGGTGGCACGGCGCATATGTAACGAAGTTAAGGGCATCAACAGGGTGGTCTTGGATTTGACCAGCAAGCCGCCGGCGACGATAGAGTGGGAGTGAGGGAAGTGCTCTCCAAGGAGCGCCTCGTGAAGTATTTGAGCGGCCGCAATTACGAACCCTCGACAGCCGAAGAGATCGCTTCGGCTTTGTCCGTTTCGCCGCAGGAATTTCGGGAACTCGAGAAAGTGCTGAAGGAGCTCGAAGACGACGGCCTTGTATTTAAAAGCCGCCGTGGTCGGTATCTTTGGTGTGAGCGCAACCACATAGTTGTCGGGCGCCTTCAGGTGCATCCTCAAGGGTTCGCCTTTCTCATACCGGAGAAGGAGGGTTCGCCTGACATATTCGTGCCGCCGGATCAGAAAGGTGATGCCATCCACGGAGATCGTGTTTTGGTGCGCTATCACAGAGAAAAAGGCAAACGGCTGGTCGGCGGCGTTGTTAAAGTGCTTCAGCGAAGCACAAAGCGCATAGTCGGTACTGTGCGCGCCGCCGACTCCGTCCTTTACGTAGTCCCTTTGGAGAAACGCTATGCTTTCGTCGTCGCGCTCTCGGGCGAATCTGGGCGAGTTGTCTCGTCCGGCGATGTGGTGGTCTGCGAAATCGCGCACTATCCCACGCCCTTTGAACCAGCCTTCGGCGCGATCGTGCGCAGGATAGGCAAAGAAGGCGAACGAGGTGTGGATGTAAAGGCCCTGATGGAACACTTCGGCGTGGAGGAAGACTTCCCCGAGGCTGCATGGGATGAAGCGGAGCACCTGTTGGGAATGGAAAACGCCGTTGAAGCGGAGGGGCGCGTCGATTTTCGCAATTGGGCTACCCTTACGATAGACCCCGAGGAAGCCAAAGATTTCGACGATGCTATCTCTGTCGAGGCGACGAACGATGGCTGGCATGTGGCGGTGCACATAGCGGATGTGGCTCATTATGTGCGCGAGGGGAGCGCCCTCGACGAGGAAGCCAAAGAAAGAGGATTTTCCGTATATTTGGTAGATCGGGTAGCGCCGATGCTTCCACCCCAGCTCTCCTCAAACCTCTGCAGCCTCAAAGAGGGAGAGGATCGCTACGCTATCGCAGTCGACGCGCATTTGGACGGCGAAGGAGGGGTCAAAGGGTATAGGATCGTAAGAAGCGTTATCAACGTCGATCGAAGGCTCACTTACGATGAGGCGCAGCGCGCTCTCGATGGGATTTTACCACTCGAGGCGCCTCTTCAGCACGTGCTCGAAGAGGCGAGCAAGCTGGCTCGCCGACTCTACGAGAGGCGTTTGGAGGATGGGATGCTCGAATTCGATCTCCCCGAAGTCGAGGTGGATCTCGATACTTCGGGGTGTCCTGTGGCGATCAGAGTTTTAGAGCGCCGTTGGAGTTATAAGGTTATAGAACACCTGATGATAATGGCCAATTCTCTCGTAGCAGATCACCTCTTCGGTCTTGGCGTCCCAGCCCTTTATCGCATACATGAAAGGCCGAACGCGGAAAAGCTCGAGCAATTACGGGCGCTTTTGATCGTTTTGGGCCTTCGCCTTCGTGCGCTTCGTCCGAAGCACAAAGACATTCTCGAACTGCTGAAACTTGTGGAAGGGAGGCCTCAGAAACGCTTGGTTCACACGTTGCTTCTGCGCTCGCTGCCGCGGGCCAGATATGCCCCTGAAGCCCTTTCCCACTTTGGGCTCGCCCTGAAGCGATATCTTCACTTCACCTCTCCTATTCGCCGTTATGCTGACCTTTTGGTACACCGCATTGTCGGCCTTCTCCTCGACGGAGGCTTGGCTCAAGAGATAGAGCGCTTTCGAAACGAAACGGCCTCCGTGGCCGCGCACCTTTCCGCTCGAGAGGATGTTGTCGATGAGGCGGAGAGGGAGTCGGTCCGCCTGAAGCTCCTACAATATATGGAGCGTCACGTCGGGGACGTTTTTTCAGGGGTGATCTCCGGCGTGGTGTCCACAGGATTTTTTGTGGAGTTGGAGAACTCCGCGGAGGGCTTTGTGCACGTCTCTTCGTTGGACGATGACTACTACATTTACGATGAAAGACAGATGGCGCTCGTTGGGCGCCGCCGCGGCAGGATTTATCGCCTCGGCGATCCTCTTCGCGTCCTTGTGGCTAAGGTAGATAGAGGCATGGGAAGGTTGGATCTGGAAATATCGCGCTAAAGGGGGTGTTTTTGGGTGGAATACGATGAAGTGGGTTCATACGAAAGAAGGAGGAAGGGTTTTTTGCCCTTCGGCCTGGTATTTGCTCTGTTGGCATTTTTAGCTTATAGCGTAACGCAACCGCTCTTGCGCCCGATAGCGTGGTCCGTGTTGCTCACCTTCTTCGTCCGTCCCTTTTATAGCTTCCTTTACGAGCGTTTTTTTCTGGGGCGTTGGAAGGGCGTAGCCGCGGCCATTACGACTATTTTAGTGCTGGTGGTCATCGTCGTGCCGGTGGTCACCATAGGATTGCTCCTCGTAAGGGAGGGAATAAACGTAATCAGTGCCCTCCCTGGCGTCGTAACCAAGTTAGGAGAGATGGACCTATCCTTCGTCTTGAATTATCTGCCGCCGCAGGTTGCCGAGGCCGTTAAACCTTATCTCGTAGATTTGAGCTATCTCAACGATATGCTGCTCAGGACTGCCCGTTGGGTAGCCACATGGTTGGCCAGCACCTCAAGGGATGTGATGGGCAACGTCTTTCGCCTCTTCTATAACTTGTTTGCGCTGACGATTGTGTCATTTTACATACTGCGCGACGGGCACCTCATATTGAAGTATGTAGACGATATACTGCCATTGCCCAAAAACGAGCGTGAGGCCATCTTTGAACGCGGCAGGGCCATGCTCTCCGCCGTGCTTTACGGGGTGACCTTGACTGCGGGCATCCAGGCCTCTTTGGGTGGCCTAGGCTGGTGGTATG
Source organism: Acetomicrobium sp. S15 = DSM 107314 (assembly GCF_016125955.1). Lineage (NCBI taxonomy): Bacteria > Thermotogati > Synergistota > Synergistia > Synergistales > Acetomicrobiaceae > Acetomicrobium > Acetomicrobium sp. S15 = DSM 107314. The sequence continues at coordinate 22,234 of NZ_JADEVE010000244.1, forward strand.
TGGGCTTGCCATCGCCGCTGTTGTTCGGCGGCGTGATGTTCGTGACGGCTATGATACCCTTTATCGGCACCCCGATAGTGCTACTTCCCGGGGCTTTATATCTTTTCCTGGTGGGGCAGTGGAGCCAGGCTGCAATGCTGGCTGCGTGGTCCTTATTGGTGGTGAGCACTGTCGATAATTTTATACGCCCATACTTCATCTCAGAAGGAAGCAAGGTTCACATGTTAGTCGCCTTTATCGGGGGAGTCGGAGGATTGGCGGCGTGGGGCTTCCTGGGGCTCTTCCTCGGCCCTATCATCGTCACTTTGTTCGTGTTTTTCTTAGATAGCTACAGGCGCGTATGGCATGCCATGCGCGGCGCCTGATCGCTTGGGGGTGCCTCAATGCCATTTGCTGTGGCGGTGTGCGGTTTTAAGGATAGCGGCAAATCGACGCTTTGTTACAAGCTGTTGGAGGGCTTGCGTTCAAAGGGCCTCCGGGTGGCTTACGTTAAGCGCACTCAGGAGGAGGTCTTATCTCCCGCTGGTACGGACAGCGGAGACGGCGCCGCCTTGGGCTTCGAGACGCTGCTTTGGGGGCGCGATGGTGTCAGATGTGAGGCGAAGGGCGCCGCTTTCGATATTTCCTTCTTGACGGTTCGTTTCTTCTCTGAAGCGGATTTTATCCTCGTGGAGGGGGGGAAGGAGCTCTCTTTGCCTAAAATTTGGGTGGGACCTCCCGGTTCTTCACCGCCTGGGGTGAAGGGAATCTTGGCTTACTATCATAGTGAGTCTCCGTCAAATGGCGTTCTCTCCTTTCGCCGCGGCGAAGAAGAAGCGATGATTGAGTGGTTATACGGTTTACAGCAGCAAAGGGCATCGGCCTCATTGAGGCTGTATCTGGACTATAGAGAATTGCCTTTAAAAGACTTCGTGGCCGACATGATCGCGGGGGGATTGAGGGGGATGATAATGGCGCTCAAAGGCGGCGAGGCTGTCAAGCGTGGCGCTTTTGTATATCTGCGTGGCGACAAAACTGGGGGAGAACGATAGAAAATTATATAAAAAAGCAAGATTTATACTATAATTAACCTCGTCTTTTGCTCTTACAGCATTTCGCGATCTCTGGAGGAGGGATTTTCAACAAATGAACGGCTATGTGTTGTGGCTGACCGGAGGTACTGGTGTTTTGGCGCTTGTCTTTGCTATTCTGGCAGTGGGGCGCATTGGCGCTATGGAGGTGAAGATCGAGAGAGTCAAAGAGCTCTCCGAGATCGTCCACAGAGGCGCCATGACCTTTTTATACCGGGAGTACAAGGCCCTCATTCCCTTTGTATTGCTCGTGGGAGCGCTATTGGCCTGGAAGGCCTCCTTCCCTCTCGCTGTCTCTTTCGTTTTCGGTGCCTTTTGCAGCGCTTTGGCAGGTTTCTTGGGGATGCGCGTTGCCACGAGGGCCAATGGCAATACGGCTTACGCGGCGACTGCCGGTATGAACCAAGCCCTGCAGGTGGCCTTTACTGGCGGTGTTGTAATGGGGATGTTCGTCGTGGGGATAGGGATTTTGGGCGTGGTATTGGCTTACTGGCTTTATGGTGACCCTAATATAATCACAGGTTTCGGCTTCGGTGCTAGTTCTATAGCGTTGTTCGCACGCGTCGGCGGGGGTATCTACACGAAGGCTGCAGATATGGGGGCTGACCTGGTCGGCAAAGTGGAGGCGGGCATTCCAGAAGACGACCCAAGGAATCCGGCCGTTATAGCGGATAACGTCGGCGACAACGTGGGTGACATAGCTGGGATGGGGGCCGATCTATTCGAGTCATACGTGAACTCCATCATAGCCGCTATGGCTCTTGGCGTGGTAGCTTTCGGTCCAACGGGAGCAGCGTATCCGCTATTGCTCGCTGGAAGCGGCATAGTCTCCGCCGTTTTGGGCACGTTTTTCGTCCGGGTGAAGGAGGGCGGCGATCCTCAGTTCGCTTTGAGGAAGGGGACGATAGCCACCGGCCTATTCATGATGATCGGCGCATTCCTCGTCACGCGTGCCCTTTTTGGCGATATCGCCCTCTTTTGGTCTGTCCTGGGAGGGGTCATCCTGGGCGTGGCGATAGGGTATGTCACGGAGTTTTATACTTCTATAGGTTCAAAACCGGTGCGTCAAATTGCCGAGTCAGCTGCAACGGGACATGCCACCAACATCTTGTCGGGCATTTCTGTGGGCATGATGTCCACGGCAATACCGGTATTGCTCATATGTGCGGCGGTGCTGATAGGTTACAAATTCGGCGGACTTTACGGCATCGCATGCTCTGCTGTGGGAATGCTCTCGATAACTGGGATGACCTTGTCTGTGGATGCCTATGGCCCAATAGCGGACAATGCCGGGGGTATAGCCCAGATGAGCCAATTGCCTCCATCTGTACGTCAGATCACGGACAGATTAGATGCTGTTGGCAACACCACCGCTGCCATAGGAAAGGGATTGGCAATAGGGTCAGCTGCACTGACAGCCTTAGCGCTATTTGCGACTTATGCCACTGCGGTGCGGCTCGATCACATAGATCTCAACGACCCGATGGTGATGGCTGGTCTTTTTATAGGTGGCATGTTGCCGTTCCTCTTCTCTTCTATGGCGATCATGGCCGTTGGAAGAGCTGCCCAGTCGATGATCGACGAGGTGCGCCGTCAGTTTAGGGAGATCACGGGTCTCATGGAAGGCAGTGCCCAGCCAGAATACGAGCGCTGCGTAGATATATCGACTGCCGCAGCGCTGAAGGAAATGTTAGTGCCTGGCCTTATGGCGGTGGTGGCTCCTATAGCCGTAGGGCTGCTTTTGGGTCCCGGGGCGCTTGGTGGGCTGTTGGGAGGATCCATAATTACGGGTGTGATGTTGGCCATATTCATGGCCAACGCCGGTGGAGCTTGGGATAATGCCAAAAAATACATCGAGGAAGGGCACTTCGGCGGCAAGGGCACGCCCTCTCACGCAGCGGCAGTGGTGGGTGACACCGTGGGGGATCCGTTCAAAGATACGGCGGGGCCAAGCCTCAACATCCTCATTAAGCTCATGTCTGTTATCGCTGTAGTTTTGGCGCCGCTTCTGTGAGTGTGGGTATTGAAACAGGTGCTGGGTGAAGACTAACGCCTCGCTTGGTGGAGTGCCGGATAAGCTCGGACTTTATCCGGCACTTCTGTGCTTTTCGACATGGTTAAAGGCCGTATGTGCGAAGTACGTGTCGAGCAGTAGGGGATGGCATATATGGATCGCGATGTGATCGGAGAGATTAAAAAGCGCTTGGATATAGTGGACCTCGTTGGGGATTATGTCCAACTGCGCAAGGTGGGCAGGAACTATAGGGCTCTCTGCCCGTTTCATACTGAAAAGACTCCCTCTTTTTACGTGTCGCCGGAGCGACAGACGTATCACTGCTTCGGTTGTGGCAAGGGTGGAGACGCGTTCACCTTCCTTATGGAGATAGAAGGGGTATCGTTTCCTCAAGCTTTGGAGCGCCTTGCCAAGCGGGCGGGTGTGGCTTTATCCAAGAGCGCTCACCCCAAAACCGAGGGAGACCTTTCAGAAGTAATGGAGTTGGCCTTGAAATTTTACAGGGATGCGCTCAATAGCCCTTCTGGCGAGGTCGCGAGATCTTACCTGAAGCATAGGGAACTTCCTCCCGAGGTGTGGGAGGCATTTGAACTCGGTTGGGCTCCACCCTCGTGGGATTATCTGTGGCAATCCCTTCAAAGACGTGGCGTAACCTTCGAACTCGCCGAAAGATGCGGATTGGTGCTCATGGGTTCGAGGAGCCCATATGATCGCTTTCGCGGTCGAGTAATGTTTCCGGTTCGGGACGTCTCCGGCAAACTTGTGGCGTTTGGAGGCAGGCTCGTGGTGGGCGAGGGCGCGAAGTACATCAATAGCCCAGAGAGCGAGCTGTTTCAAAAGAGAAGCTGTCTCTATCTTTTGGAGCGCGCCAAGAAGTCTATACGCCAACGGGGGCGTTCGATCCTCGTGGAGGGTTATATAGATGCTATAAGGCTGCACATCTCGGGCTATCCTGAAGCTGTTGCCTCCCTCGGCACTTCGCTCACAGAGGATCAAGCCAAACTCCTCCAGCGCTTCGCGGGTCGTTGTTGTATATGTTACGATGCAGATACGTCAGGGCAGGAAGCCTCGTTGAGAGGCATGTATGTCCTTCAGAGAGAAGGGCTTCAAGTCAGTGTGGTCGTCCTCCCTCGAGATGTTGACCCCGATCAGTTGTTGCTTCAGGAAAACGGGGATAGGGTCTTTATGGAGGCTTTAGATCGCGCCCTTCCCCTTCCTCTTTACCACTTAGAGATCAGACGGCCTTGGTTAGAGGACCCTGGATCTCGCCATAGTGCGATTTTGGAGTTGCTCGAGGGCCTTGCGGAGCTTTCCCCCTTTGATGTGGCTCCATATCTTTCAAATTTGAGCATCGCCTTGGGCGTCTTGCCTGGAGAACTCAATGAGCAGATCGCAGAGATCAGGAGCAGAAAAAAGGTTGCAAAAGAAGATAAAAGCGCTCGTTCCGGCGTATATATAAATGGGATAGGGAAGAAATCGGCGAGTAAAGCGGCAGACCCCGTAGAGGCAGCTGTAGCCTATGTGCTGTGGAACGATGCCCGGAGGCGGGTTGAGGCGCCGCCAGAGGTTATTCTCCCCCTTATCGATGACGAGCGCGTTAAATCCATTGTCGCAGCTTTGCTGTATGGTGAGTCTCCTGAAGAGTTGGAGGGACGGTGGCTATCGTTAGGGGATCGTTTCCCCATGAGCCTCATCGCTATCGGGGGGAGTTTTTGTGACCAATTTGGTGATTTGGAAGTGGCATGGAAGGAGTTGCTCAAACTTTTGGAGAAACGGCGACGTTCCGAAAGATATCATAAACTCCTTTCGGCGATGGCCAAAGGTGAGGCCTCGGCGGAGGAGATGGAAGAATTGCGGCAATTGGCCAGTGACATAAAGGGAGGTGGCTGAAGATGAGCATCGAGGAACGCGACGGGCCGATCGAATCGCCGGAGGAACCCAGTGTCCCAGTAGAAGACCTCTCGACTTCTCAGGAGGAGCTGTTAAAGCACATAGACAAAATAAGAGACTTGCTCCAGATGGGAAGACAGAGGGGGTATGTGACGTATGAAGACATTGAAAAATCGATACCTCCGGAGCTATTGACAGCGGAGGCTCTCGATAACCTCTATTTCAATTTGATGGAACTCGGCATAGACATTCAGGACGGGGCCAAGGAGAAATTGCCGGGCGAAGAGATCGTGCTGAAGGGCAGCCTCGAGATACCTGAGGTGGAAGATATACCTCTGACCGACCCGGTACGGATGTATTTGAGAGAGATCGGGAAAATCCCGCTCTTGACGCCAGAAGAAGAGGTTGAGCTCGCTAAAAGGATTGAGGCCGGCGATCTCGAGGCAAAGAAAAAGCTCATGGCGGCCAATCTGAGGCTGGTAGTGAGTATCGCTAAGAAATATATAGGGAGGGGCATGCTCTTTTTGGACTTGATCCAGGAAGGCAATCTGGGCCTAAGCCGTGCCGTTGAGAAGTTCGATTATAGGAAGGGTTTTAAGTTCAGCACTTACGCCACGTGGTGGATCAGACAGGCCATAACGCGAGCCATCGCCGATCAGGCTAGGACCATCCGGATACCTGTTCACATGGTGGAGACGATAAACAAGCTGATCCGCGTGTCGCGCCAGCTGGTTCAAAAGCTTGGTCGTGAGCCGACTGCAGAGGAGATCGCCAAAGAGATGGGGGTAGACGCAGAAAGGGTGGCTGAGATCCAGCGCATTGCTCAGGAGCCTGTCTCTTTGGAGACGCCGATAGGAGAAGAAGAGGACAGCCAATTGGGCGACTTTTTGGAAGATAAAGAGTTATTGAGCCCAGATGATGCAGCGGCCAATCAGCTCCTTCGGGAGGAGTTGGAAAGCATGATTGACGAACTGGCGCCGCGCGAGAGAGAAGTGCTGCGCCTTCGTTTCGGCCTGGAGGACGGACACCCTTATACACTGGAGGAGGTGGGCCGTCGTTTCGGCGTGACCAGGGAGCGTATCAGGCAGATAGAGGCCAAAGCCTTGCGCAAGCTTCGACATCCGAGCCGCAGCAAGAAATTGCGGGATTTTATCGTATGAGTTGTTTATCATGATGAGCGTGAGGAGGTGGCTACATGAAGAAGGCAATCATCAAAGAAGTGGTGGAGCGCTTTAGGGAAAAGGGTCCGGTTATCTCCATTTTCGTGGATATGGATCGGAGCAAAAAGAACCCCAGGGAGATAGCCATCGAGGTGAAGAACATCTACAAAACGACGCTTCAAGAGCTTGCGCGCTGGCAAGTCGCTTCAGAAAGCGAGGCTTTGAAAGCCGTGTTTGAATCTCTCTTTCCTGAGATAGAAGGGTGCGTAGACGGTCTTTCTAAAGGCAAGGCCTTCTATGTGAATGCGGCCTCGGGGCTTTTCGCTCAATATTCACTCCCGGTCGCCGTACCTACGCAGGTGAGGGTGGCAAATCACCCATGCATCTTTCCTCTGATGGAGGTCCTTTCGCCTCATAAAGAAACGCTCGCCGTCATAGTCGGTGCCAAGGAGGCACGCTTTTTCCGCAACGACGGAGAAGAGGTGAAAATGCTACTCGAAGTCGCCGAGGATATGCCGGCCAAAGTTAAGGCCGCAGGGTGGTATGGCCTTGAAGAGCGCAGAATAGAGCGCCACGTGGAGGAGCACATATTACGACACCTTAAAGCTACCGCTGCTACCTTGAAGAGCCTTGTGGAAGAAGAGGGCAACAATTACGATCTCGTCCTCGTGGGAGGCAACGAAGAATATGGGGCGATAGTGGTCGAGTTGGCCAGGGAGGCCACTGTCTCTGTTCCCGTAGAGATGGCGTCTGAGCTCGGCAACGTTACCGATCCGGAGCTCGTCAGAGAAGCTATATTTGTTTATACCATGCGTCGCTTTTACGAGGAGGGGGAGGCCTTAGTCGGGCGTATTTTGACCGAAGCCTCCAAGGGAGGACAAGCCATCACGGGTTTGAGCGGCACATTGAAGGCCGTCAATATGGGCGCCATTCATCAACTTGTGGTTGACGAGCATCGCTCAGTAAAGGGAGGACGTTGCGATCATTGCGATACCCTAATTTCGGAGCCATCGAACGTTTGTCCTGTGTGCGGAGCATCAGTAACCGCTGAAGATGATCTCTTGGAGGCCATTGCGCATAAAGTCCTGGAGCAAGATGGCGATGTAACGGTATTGGGTCGACCGTCGCTGTTAAGGGAATACGAGGGCTTGGGCGCGGTTCTTCGCTTTCCTGTTTCTTGAGTTTGTTATACTGAAAGACACGATACATGAGGTTGGATAAATTCTTGAAAGCTTCAAGGCTGATCAAGCGCCGCTCTTTGGCTCAGGAGATGATCGCAAATAATGCTGTTCGCGTCAATGGTCGGCCCTGCAAGGCCTCTTATAATGTAAAATCTGGTGATGTCGTGAGTGTGGCTTTTCCGCGCCGTTTATTGCGGGTGTGCATTTCGGTAGACGACGAAGCGCTCATCAAGCGAGGGAGTCGTTGTTATGAAGTGCTCGAAGAGCGCACAATAGATCCTGATGAAGTGCCATGGTAGGCAATGAGGAGGAAGACAAAAATGAGCGAAATCGTAGGCATTCATGGTAGAGAAATACTCGATTCCAGAGGTAATCCCACTGTAGAGGTTGAAATATGGCTTGAGAGCGGAAGCATTGGCAGGGCAGCTGTTCCCTCTGGAGCTTCTACTGGCACATTTGAGGCTTTAGAGCTGAGGGATGGCGGCGACAGATATGGCGGCAAAGGTGTCAGGAAGGCCGTAGAGAACGTGAATGAGCGGATAGGACCGGAGATAGTCGGCTTGGAGGCCTCCGAGCAGGTCTCAATTGACCGTGCGATGATAGATCTCGACGGCACGCCGAACAAGAGCAACTTGGGTGCCAATGCCATTTTGGCCGTCTCATTGGCAGTGGCACGCGCTGCAGCCGGTGAGCGAAGCATGACGTTATGGTCTTACCTTGGTGGGGTTGGCCCGTATCTGATGCCTGTCCCCCTGATGAACGTCATCAATGGCGGACTACATGCTGATAACAACTTAGACATACAGGAATTTATGATCGTTCCTCACGGTGCCGAGAGTTTTGCCCAGGCTTTACAGATGGGCGTTGAAGTCTACCAGGCGCTTAAGAAACTCCTCGCAAAGAAAGGCTATAGCACGTCCGTTGGGGATGAAGGAGGATTCGCTCCAAACCTGAGAGGTAGCGAAGAAGCCCTTGACTTGCTCGTCGAGGCGATTTCCTCAGCTGGTTACTCCCCCAAAGACGAGGTGAGCCTTGCCCTCGACGTAGCCGCTACGGAACTTTACGAAGATGGTCGCTATCGGCTTCGTGGCGAAAGAAAGGATCTTTCACAGGAAGAGCTCGTTGGATACTACGAGAGACTGTGTGACAATTATCCCATCGTTTCGATAGAAGATGGGATGGCCGAAGAAGACTGGGAAGGATGGGGCCTCCTCACCCGCGCCATGGGCGAAAAGGTCCAACTCGTAGGCGACGATCTCTTTGTCACAAATCCAGATCGATTCAAGAGGGGCATAGAAAAGGGCATAGCCAGCGCGATTTTGGTAAAGCTCAACCAAATAGGCACCCTCACCGAAACGATGGAGGTAATAGAAATGGCGCGCTGGAACGGTTACGGGGTGATCATATCTCATCGTTCTGGAGAGACGGAGGACAGTTTCATAAGCGATTTGGCCGTAGCCACTGGCGCAGGCCAGATAAAGGGTGGCGCTCCCGCACGAACGGATCGGGTGGTGAAATACAATCAGTTACTCAGGATCGCTGAGATGCTCGGGGAGGAAGAGGGCTTTGCTGGCCTATCGCGCGTCCGTCGAAGGAGTTAGAGGTCGCGAAGGCGCGTCGATCTATAAGGCTGAGTGGTGGACTTGTCCTTTGCGGATAAAGCCATTTACGGTTATTTGCCTTCCCACTCCGGCCCTTAAGCTCAAAGGGGTGGTCGAATGCGCATAGCAGAGCCGACGGTTGAACGACTTGTTCTTTATGCGCGCCTCTTGAAGCGCCTGCAAGAGGAAGGAGTGGATGTGATTTCCTCCCAAGAGATCGGCGATGAGCTGGGGCTTAAGGCCAGTCAGGTACGTAAAGACCTTTCCTACTTCGGCGAGATAGGAAAACGTGGCGTAGGGTATAGCGTTCCACGCCTTTGCGAACATCTTGAGGCGATTCTTTCTCCTCCGAGGGTATGGAGGATAGCCATGGTGGGTGTAGGTAGGCTCGGCGGGGCATTATTGGGTTATGGGCCTTTGCAAAACGAGAAGTTTAAAATGGTTGCCCTCTTCGACGTGGATCCCGCAAAAGTGGGAAGAATCTTTCGAGGGGCTCCGTGTTTTCACGTCGACAGAATTGCCGATGTGATCGCCGAGTTGGCCATCGAAGTCTTCATCTTGACCGTTCCTGCTGAGGCTGCTCAATCTGTGGTGGATAGGATTGCGAGTTCGAGTTTCGTTAAGGGAATTCTTAACTTCGCGCCAGCCCCCATAGTCGCCCCTAAAGAGATACTTGTGTATAATGTAGATATATCAGTAGAATTGGAAAAGCTGCTCTTTTATCTTAAGCAGAGGGAAAGCCAGAGCGCCCATTTTGTGTTAGAATAGCTCTGTAAATTTACTGGAGAGGAGTGTTCAATTTGCCACAACAAGGTTTAAGTTCTCTGTTGTTGCCGCTCTTGCTTTTTGTCCTCATCTTTTATTTTCTCATCATTCGCCCTCAGAGGAGACGGCAAAAGCAGCATGAGCAGATGTTAGCTTCGGTGAACCGTGGCGATCAGGTCGTCACGATCGGAGGTTTTTTTGGCACGGTGAAGGATGTTAAGGACGACAGCTTCATATTAGAGATAGCAGATGGAGTAAGGGTGCGCATTTTGAAGAGCGCTATCTCCGCAAGGCGTTCGCCTGCTCCAGTGTCAGAACCAAAGGAAAAAGAGGCGTAAAGCCTCACCTTCCTCGTGCGGAGTGGGCAAGAGAAGGCTCGCTCCGCTTTTTATTGGGATGGGAGGAGTGTATGAATGTCCAAGCGTGAACGGTGGCATTTGATATTTGTGGCGGCAATCGTGGTAGTGGCATTGCTTTCCGTTTTTCCTATCCAAGGCAGAGTGCGCCTCGGGCTGGATTTGAAAGGAGGGGTTCACCTTCTCCTGCAGGCTGTAGGTACCGCTGAGGTTCCCGTAACTGACGATAGCATAGAGCGACTGATAGCTGTCCTTCGCAATAGAATTGACCAATATGGGATCACAGAACCGGTTATCCAGCGCCAAGGCAACGACCGGGTTGTCGTGGATCTCCCGGGTGTGGAGGATCCGGAGGCCGCCCTTGAGCTCATAGGGAAAACGGCCATGTTGGAGTTCAGACAAGTCGTAGATGTTACTCCGACCCCACCTCGCGCCCCTGAGAGAAAAAACTACGACAGCGACGAAGAGTTTCAGCGTGCTCAGGAGCGTTGGAGAGCCATGGTTTCCGAGATAGAGGATAGTGTACGCCGGATGGAAGAGAAAGCCGCTTCGGATCCAAACCTCATTGTAGCCAAAGAGGAGGAATCGGGGCGCTTTTATCTTTTGGGCGCCGCTTACGTGACAGGAGAGCACCTTGTAGATGCCAAGACTTCCTATGACAGCTTGGGGCGTCCAACAGTTAATTTGAAGTTCAGCAGAGAGGGAGCTAAATTATTTGATGAAGCAACAGCAGCTAACGTAGGAAAACAGATAGCAATTTTATTAGATGGCGTAGTAATATCAGCTCCAGTAGTGCAGGAACGCATAAGCGGCGGAGAAGCCCAAATTTCTGGTCGCTTCACTACCGCTTCGGCCCAGAGGTTGGCCATTATGCTCCGCGCCGGAGCCTTGCCTGTAAGCGTAAAGATTTTGGAAAATCGCTCTGTTGGGCCCACCTTAGGAACTGACTCTATAAAGGCAGGCATAAGGGCCGGGCTGATAGGGGTAGCATTGGTTGTGGTTTTTATGCTCCTCTATTATGCATCCTTGGGGATAGTCGCCGACGTGGCACTTGGCGTGACTATACTTTTGCTTTTAGCCGGCCTTATAAGCCTAAAAGCCACCCTGACCTTGCCTGGCATTGCCGGTATAATACTCACCATAGGCATGGCAGTAGACGGCAACATTCTGATTTATGAGAGGATCAGAGAGGAGATAAGGTCGGGGAAGACCGTTTATGCCTCCATCGATGCGGGTTTTCGTAAGGCTTTTGTTACCATTTTCGATGCCAACCTAACGACTCTTATAGCTGCTGCAGTGCTTTATTATTTTGGTAGTGGACCGATTCGCGGTTTCGCCGTTACCTTGAGCATAGGCATCGTGGCCAGCGTATTTTCTGCAATAGTCGTGACGAGGACGCTTCTCAGGATATTCTTGACAGTCAAGAAAGATCTCACTCTGCTTAGATGAGGTGCCATTAAGATGCAATTATTAAAGATAAAATTCTACATAAGCTTTATGAAGGTGCGCCGTTTGGCGTTACTGGCGAGCGCCATCGCGATTGTGGCGAGTATTTGTCTGTTAACCTTTAAGGGATTAAACCTCGGTATAGACTTTTCTGGTGGCGTATTAATCCAGATGGAAACTGCTGAAGCCTCTTCTGTCGGCAATGTGCGTCAGGCGCTTGAAAAGGTTGGCTTGGGAACATCTGTAATACAGGCCTATAGCGGGAAGGGCTATATAATACGCATTAAGTCAGAGGAGTCACAAGAAGAAGCGCTTAGGGCCTTGCGCGAGAGCTTTCCCAATATGTCTCTGTTGCGGTTGGAACAGGTGGGACCGGTTGTGGGCAGTCAACTTCGCCGTCAAGCTATCATTGCGGTCTCTATTTCTTTAGTTTGTATCTTAATCTACATAACATTCCGCTTTCGTTTCCGCTTCGGCGCAGTCAGCGTATTGGCGTTATTTCATGATGTCATCATAACGCTTGGCCTTTTTAGCTTAACAGGCAGAGAGATATCACTTCCCTTCATAGCGGCCATCCTCACCATCGTAGGTTACTCTCTGAACGATACGATAGTGGTCCTCGATCGCGTCCGGGAGAACTGGCGCCATGTTAAACAATGGGGGATCGTCAAACTTCTCGATGACTCCGTTAACCAGGTCTTATCCAGGACCATCAACACTTCTCTTACGACGTTCTTTCCGGTGCTTGCCTTGTTTCTGTGGGGCGGACCGGCGATAGCCGACTTCTCCTTTGCTTTTATGGTGGGCATAGTGGTGGGAACGTACAGCTCTATATTTGTGGCTGGCGCGCTTTTGTGCGAATGGCAATTGCGTTCGCCGAAAACGTGAAAATTTTCGGATATAATGTTATAATTTTTTTTAAAGGAATTAGCGAGGAGGGGTGACTATGGAGGCGATCCTTCGTCTAATTTGGGAAGGCTTAAGTGCGGAGGACTCCTTGCTCGGTATATGCAGAGGACACTTAAGAGAACTTGTCAAACGGGGAAAGCTCACAGAATTAGATGTAGAGGGGGTCTTGAGCGCCATCGAAAGCGACTTGGCGCAGCGACGAGAGATGTTGCGAAACGGCTTCAAGCGCGAGGTCCAGCGGTTGCTCTCGCTCCTTCCAGTAGCTACAATTGACGATATTAAGATGTTGGAACGCAGGCTGGATGCATTGGAAGAGGGAATAAAACGGGCTTCATCCATGAGCCTATAGTTCAGAGGGCCTGTATAGCTTGAGGAGGCGAACTCACATGGCCATGACCATTTATGATAGGGTGAAAGGCATAGTATCTTATAAGCTTTTGGAGCAAGTAGCGAAGATGGCTAGCGAAGGGGATGAGTCCAAGCTGGCCTTTCTTTTCGAGACTATATCTCGCCTTTCGCCGGCTAAGTATCATCGCGAGACCTTTCACGATCTGGCGGAAATGGTTCGCGCGGACCACCCGTTTGTGGGCGTGTTTCGAAGGGTCTTACAGGAGCTTCATCCGAATTGCCGTAAAAAATTTATCATGAATTTCTTGGTAAATTTTGTCGTCCTATCGCGTGGGATACGCGACCGCAAAGAAAAAGAGCTCGGCATTCATATACCGAACTTTATGGTGATAAGCCCTACAATGCGCTGTAATCTCCACTGTCGCGGCTGCTATGCCGGCGAGTATGACACCAGCAAGGACCTATCCTTAGAAGAGCTCGATGACATTATAAAACAGGCTAAAGAGCTTGGCATGTATTTCTTCACCATCTCCGGTGGGGAAGCGTTCACGAGGCCCGATCTCTTTGAGCTGTGGGCGAAACATAGCGACGAATGCTATTTCCAGGTTTACACGAACGGGACGCTCATAACCGACGAAGTGGCCGATAAACTCGTAGAGCTCGGCAACGTTGCGCCTGTCATATCCATCGAAGGCAATAAGGCGGAAACGGATGCCCGTCGCGGACCTGGCATGTATGATCGCATAATGGCCACGTTTAAACGCTTGAGGGAAAAGGGCGTGCTTTATGGCTTTAGCGCCACCTATACGAGCAGCAGCGCCGACTATATCGCAAGCGATGCTTTTATAGAGGAGATGCTTCGAGCGGGTTGTAAAGTCGGTTGGTTCTTCCAATACATTCCCACGGGCGAAAACCCGGACCTCTCTTACATGGCCACGCCGGAGCAGCGAGCCAAGTTGCACGAGAAGGTTGAAGAGTGGCGCAGCAAGTACCCTATCTTTTTGGGCGACTTCTGGAACGACGGTCCCTATGTCGATGGCTGCATGGCCGGGGGCGAGCGGTATCTTCACGTCATCTCCAATGGCGACGTGGAACCTTGCGTCTTTGTGCATTTCGCTGTCGACAACATCAGGGAAAAGAGCCTGGTAGAGATTTTGGATAGCCCGTTCTTCCGAGCGATCCGCGAGGCTCAGCCGTATGACGACGATAACTTGCTTCGTCCTTGTCTTATCATAGATCACCCATGGTTGCTGCGACAGCTTGTGGAAGAATACGGAGCCAGACCTACCCATGCTGGGGCTGAAAAGGTTATAGGCGAACTCGCCGAAGGCGTTGATTCTTACGCCCTTCGACTCAAGGAGATTTACGATCCCCTGTGGGATGAGAAGGGAAGAGAAAAGTATCTCAGGTCACTCAGCAAAGAAGAGAAGCAGGAAATGCGGGACCGCTTTTTGAAGAAGAGCTGCGTATCCTCGACATCTGAAAAGGAATAGATGTGCGATGTGGGGTGAATGGACGAAATGAAGAGCTATGCTCTCGCTGTGGCAGCCGGCATGATAATTGCCGCGCTCTATGCGGTTCAAAACGGAGACATTATAACGGTTAATTTCTTGATTTGGCAGAGGGATGTGCACCAAGGAATATGGGAAGTCCTCGTTTTCGCCGCTGGAGCTTTGTTGATGTGGGTCGCCTCAGTGGGAGCGATAGTAGAGCTAAAAGGACGCGGCAAGTCTCGTGTGAAGGAGCTTGAGAAGCAGATCTCCGCTTTGGAAAAAGAGAAGGCCTCGTTCATAGAAGCGCTGCAGGGAGGACACAAAGAAGAATAACCCGGTTCAGGTCTTTGCTTTTTGTGTTTTGTTGCCCTCGTGCGCTTATAGGGTGCGCGTGGGCAACAATCCTTCCAAGTTTTAATCCTCTTTAGAGCAATTTCGATACAGTGCCCCCAGGATTGAAATTCGAGGCCTCTCGGTTCGTCCAGGGGCAGCAGTATAATCCCGTGTTGTCTCCGAAGGTTTGAATGCTGTTTCGCAATGCCCTGTGGACTATCGTTTTCATTGCCTCCAATATAAACTGCGAGGCTTTTCAGCGTCGACTCTATAGAATAAATTACGGGATATGTACAGGCGTATGATTTTGGCGCATTCGGCATAATTTTTGTAGCTTCTCATGTGGGTGTGAGAAATGATATCATGTGTCGGAAGGGCGGAGTTGGCCTCTTAAACAAAAGGACGGATTTGACATATGAAGCCTAAGGGCGAACTCAAGAGTGAAGATATAGGAATTCGAGCTGTAGGCGCCGAAACTCACAGCGGTGGCGGAAAAGCGTTGCGGCTTTTGAGAGACAGCTTCATCGGCCGACTGCCGGAGACCGAGCGTCATACGGCGGTGAAGCTGGCGTGGCAAACGCTATGGGAGAAAGCCTGCGCCTATCTGCCGAAGGAGGAGCTCTCTCAGCTGGGTGAAGCCCTAGTGTTGGCTGCCAAGGCTCATGCCGACCAGAAGAGGGCTACGGGCGAGCCTTATATAATCCACTCGATTTATGTTGCTACGATACTGGCTGACATGGAGTTGGATAATGAGACTCTTATGGCTGCTATCCTTCATGACGCTTTGGAAGATACCACTCTTGGTCCTGAGGCCATAAAAGAGCGTTTTGGCCAGAGCGTGCTCACTCTCGTTGATGGAGTAACCAAGTTAGGAAGCCTTCCCTTTGGGTCCTTGGAGGAATATCAGGCCGAGAACTTGCGCAAGATGTTTCTCGTCATGGCGAAGGACATCAGGGTTGTGCTGATCAAGTTGGCCGATCGGCTTCACAATATGCGCACCATTCAAATACTTCCCAGGGATAAGCAGATCAGAATTGCGCGAGAGACGCTTGAGATATATGCCCCCCTTTCACATCGCTTAGGGATATATCAACTGAAGCGCGAACTCGAAGACCTGGCTTTCAAAGTGCTTTATCCGGAGACGTATTATGAAATTCGTAGGAGAGTGCGCAAAAAGCTGCCGGAAAGAGAAGCCATCGTGAAACAGGCTATCGACGTCCTCGCTAAGCGTTTTCAAGAGGTGGGGCTTAAGGCTTACATCACGGGCAGGGCTAAGCACTTTTACAGCATCTACGAGAAAATGCAAAGGAAAGGGCTCACGCTCGACCAGATATATGACCTTTTGGCTTTGAGAGTGGTCGTAGGGAGCGTTGCGGAGTGCTATCAAGCGCTCGGCATCGTGCATACAATTTGGAAGCCCATTCCTGGTCAGTTTGACGATTATATAGCTAACCCCAAGAGCAATATGTATCAATCCCTTCATACCACGATCGTAGGTCCTTCGGGCGAACCGCTGGAGATTCAGATTAGGACATGGGAGATGCACTGGCTTGCCGAATATGGTATAGCAGCTCACTGGCGATATAAAGAAGGATACGGCAAGCCGGACAACTTGGATGCCAAGCTCGCGTGGATACGCCAGGTGCTGGAGACGCAATCCGAAGGCTCTCCTCCATCGGAGTTTCTCGAGAACCTAAAGGTAGATGTGCTTTCGTCGGAGGTCTTCGTCTTCACGCCGAAGGGCAGTGTGGTATCCCTGCCGAAGGGTGCCACTCCTGTCGATTTCGCATACGCCATCCATACGGAGGTGGGACATAAGTGCGTAGGGGCAATGGTCAATGGGCGCATAGTCCCCATGAACTACGAATTGCAGAACGGCGACATAGTGCGCATCCTCACTTCTCCCCAAGGACGTCCATCGCGGGACTGGTTGAACATAGCCCGCACCGGCAGGGCGAAGTCCAAGATAAAGGCGTATTTCCGTCAGATGGAGCGATCCGAGCGGGAGGACAAGCTCAACAGGGGCAGGGAACTGTTAGAGAGGGAAATCCGCAGGCGTCTGAACGACGATTCGATATCGCTGGAGGAGTTGGGATCGTCTCTCAGCAAGGTCTCCCATGATCTGGGTTATGGAAACGGCGAGGATCTCATAGCGGCTGTCGGAGCCGGCAACCAAAATGTATCTGCGGTGGCTTCGCGCATAGCTGAGCACCTCAGTTCCAAGGGCAGAGGTGAAGAGAAGCCCCATGAACCCGCAAAGAGGGAAGCTGAGTCCGAGATTATAGTTGAGGGGACAAGTGGGCTGACGGTGACCATAGCCAACTGTTGCACCCCTGTGCCTGGCGACGCAATCGTAGGATATGTGACGAGAAATCGCGGCATCACGGCTCATCGTAAGGATTGTCCCAATATACAAGGACTCCCTGAGGAGAAAAAGGTCTCTTTGTCCTGGGGCAAGACCAATAGCGGCTACACAGCTCGCTTGTACTTGGAGGCTATCGATCGTGCAGGATTATTTGCTGACGTTACCCAAGCCATAAATGCTACCGAAGGGATTATTTCGGCCATCAAAGCTCATGTAATTGAAGCGAACCGAGCTCGCATGTCGATGGAGATACAGGTTAAAGATGTAGGGCAACTCTATAAAATTATGGCTCGCCTAAACGCGGTTGAGAGCGTCATCAATGTCTCTCGGGGGTGATGGCTTGAGAGCTGTGTTGCAGCGGGTGAAATGGGCCTACGTCGATGTGGGTGGCAAAAGGATATCCGAAATAGGGCCGGGGATATTGCTCCTTGTGGGCTTTTCCCACTGTGACGATAACGAGAGCCTCGAGTGGATGGCTAACAAGGTGGTCAACTTGCGCATCTTCGAAGATGAAAATGGTAAAATGAACCGCTCTGTAGTCGAGGTTGGTGGCTCTGTTTTGGTTGTCTCTCAGTTTACGCTCTATGCCGATTGTAGCAAGGGTAGGCGTCCGTCCTTTGTGAATGCCGCCACCCAGGATGTTGCCGAAAGGCTGTATGAAAATTTCCTCGGCGTTCTGAGATCACGTCATGGGGCTATCAAGAGCGGTATATTCCAAGCCCATATGGAAGTGAGTCTTTGCAATAATGGACCTGTGACTTTGATGCTTGACTCGACCAAAGGAGGAAGCGCCGAATGAATGTGAAGTGCTTTTATCTGGGACCATTGTTTACAAATGGCTATCTCTTATGGGACGATTTAGGTAACGCGGCCTTTGTGGATCCCGGCGAGGAGAGCGCGGAGGTGTTAAAATTTTTGGACGAGGGACGGCTCAAACTGTTATGGATCTTCCTCACCCATGGTCATCCGGATCATATAGGAGGTGTCGAAGTGCTGAGGAAGGTGGCACTTTATGGGGTTGCCATTCACGAGGCCGATATCCCCATGTTCGTGGAGCCGACGCTTGGCCTTTCGCCTCTTTTCGGCTCAAGGCGTCCTTCTCATCCTGAAAAGGTGCTCCAGGACGGGGATAGGATTACCGTCGGCCGCCTCGTCTTTACCGTCATCCATACGCCAGGTCACACCCCTGGAAGCGTTTGCTTTCTGGTTGAAGGAGAAGGAGGGCAACTCTTGCTCTCGGGAGATACACTCTTCGCTCAAAGCGTCGGGCGCACGGATTTGCCTGGAGGAGACGGGGCAAAACTCCTTTCTTCCCTCAGGCGCCTTGCCGAGTTGCCCGATGACCTCTTGGTCCTCCCCGGCCATGGTCCCAAAACGACGATTGGTGACGAGCGCAGGGACAATCCGTTTTGGCCACGATGAGGGTGAAGTCGCTCCCCGCTGATGAACGCCCTAGGGAACGGCTCCTTTCGTCCGGTCCAGAGGCGCTTTCCGGGACGGAACTCCTGGCCATCCTCCTCCGCACAGGAGATAGCAAGCGGGGCGTGATGGAGCTTGCATCGCATGTATTAGAGCAGTGTGGCGGCATAACAGGGCTTTGCCGGGCTACCCCAAACGAGCTCCTCTCCATTCCTGGGGTGGGCAGAGCTAAAGCAGCCACTCTTTTGGCTGCTACGGAGCTGGCCAAGCGTGTGTTTGGTGGTCAAGAGCGCAAGTCGACCTCGAGTTGGGAATGGCGCTTGCACGAGTGGGTCTCTCGTCTTAGCTTGGAAGGTAGAGAGTTTGTGGTGGCGATATACGCCGATGATGATGAGGCGTTCGTAGGCGATGATCGCCTCTCTTACGGAGGTGTCGATGGGGCTTTTATCGATGTGAAATATTTGTTGAGAAGGGCTCTCCGCATGGGCGCTTCTAAGGTGGTCCTGCTCCATAATCACCCCGACGGGGCGTTGGAGGCGAGCGATGAGGATATGCAGCTCACCAAGATAATTTCTCAGATGATGCATTTAGTGGGGCTTGAGTTCTTGGGTCATTGCATCGTGGCTCAAGGTAGTTATAAGTGGGTGAAATAGCGACACTTGGCGAAAGCGAGGGAGAAGAGCGTGTTCAAGCGCTTATCTGGAATCTTCGGTCACGATATAGGCCTTGATCTGGGCACATCTAACGTGGTGGTTTATGTCAAGGGCAAGGGGATATTCATAGATGAGCCATCCGTGGTCTCCTATCGGCAGGGACCTAAGGGGAAGCGCGAAGTAATAGCTATTGGACGCAGAGCAAAAAGCATGATGGGAAAGACCCCCGCAGGGATCGAAACAGTTCGTCCGTTGCAACATGGCGTTATAGCCGATTTCGAGGCGACTGAGGCTATGGTCTGGCACTTTATACGCACGGCCAACGGAGGCAGGCGATTTTTGGCCCATCCCAAAGTTGTAGCCTGTGTCCCAGCTTGCGGTACTGAGGTTGAACGACGGGCGGTTGTAGATGCGGCCCTCGCAGCGGGGGCGCGGGAGGCATATGTCGTGGAGGAGCCGGTAGCGGCTGCCATAGGTGCTGGACTTCCCATAAACGAACCGAGGGGCAATATGGTGGTCGATATAGGTGGAGGCACCAGCGAAGTCGCAGTCCTCTCTTTGGGGGGGATAGTCGTCAGCGATTCCGTCAGGATGGCTGGCGATGACATAGACGAAGCCATTGTAAGCCTTTTGCGTCAAGAGAAGAAGCTTTACATAGGCAATATAACAGCTGAGGAGATTAAGGTTCAGATAGGGTCGGCCTACCCCTTGGACGAAGAGTTGGAGATGGAGGTCAAAGGACGCGATCTCACAAACGGCCTCCCCCGTGCGGTAAGGATAACCTCAGGAGAGGTGAGAGAGGCGTTAGAGCCTATATTGCTGCGCATAGAGGAAAAAATCCGTGAGACCTTGGAGCGCACCCAACCGGAGTTAGCCAGGGATATCGTTGAGCATGGGATCGTCTTGAGCGGCGGAGGTTCGCTTTTGAGGGAGCTTCCGCGCCGCCTTTCCACCAACCTTGAGATCCCGGTCATACTGGCAGAACAGCCGCTTTACTCTGTGGCCATAGGGTTGGGGCGAATATTAGAGAGGCTCGAGTTTATGAAACGTGCCCTCGTCTCCGTGGAGGGCGAGAATGCTTGAGCGCCTTTAAGGTTGCGTCAAAGGAGCGGCGCTTTTGGATTTGTGGTCTCGTGCTTTTGGCCGTAGCCTTGTCATTGATAGCGGCCACAGGCGGCAAAGTCTCGGTTTTGGCTGAAAGTTACGACCATGTCGGTCGCATTCTCTTTTCGATAGAGTACCCCGCTTGGGCGTTGCGCGACGGTGTATTGCGCGTCGCTTCATGGACAATTGGACGGGGCAAGTTAGAATCGCAGTTGAAAGAACTTCAGCGCGAAAATTTGGCTTTGCGTTTGCAACTTGGACTGAGGGAAGAAAGGGCACTATTGCGCGAAGGAGGGGGCGAGGCCAGGATTGTGGCCCGCTATCCGGGCGAGTGGTGGCGTTTCGTCGTAATCGACAAAGGGTCGACCGATGGCGTAGTGCGCGGCATGCCAGCCCTTCAGAATGGGAGATTTTTGGCAGGTAGGGTTAGGTATATAGAATCAAATTCTTCCGTTATAGAACTGATTTCGTCGTCGACGATGCTCGTTCCGGTGGTGGTCGACGATACGCGTGACATCGGCATCATTCGAGGTGATGATGTAGGAGGGGTGTGGTTGCTTTATATACCTATGGAAAGGAAGCTCGAAGCCGGCATGACGATATCGACAGCCATGGCCGGAGAGGCGCTTCCCCCGGGAATCCCCGTCGGGCGCGTAGGTGAACCTGGAGGTGCAGCGGAGGGCTATGGGAGCTATCGTTTATATCCATACGCCGATCTGTCGCAACTACGCTCCGTAACTTTAATTGATGGCACGCCATGATTTATCTCTTCTGGTGGCTCTTTCAGGATCTGTTGCAGGTCCTGGTGCATGGCTGGATCTTAGCGCCTGACGTTTTTCTGATGGCCCTCTTGTTCGCGTTGCCACTTAAAGATCATGAGGGAGGACTGCTGTTGTGGGTCGCCTTTTTGGGCGGTATATTGTGGGACTTGAGATGGTCCGGCCTTATAGGCCTTACCGGCGGTCTTTACGTGATGGCCCTGATGGGCATGAAGGGAATATGGGAGTTAGTGCCTCCCTCGGCTAAAGGATTTCGCATAGTCCTTGGCTTAGTCTTGGGTTTTCATTTTATAGTTGGCTTGTTGCGCCTTCTCTTTTTCGGAGGACAAGGAGAGGCGCTCTTCGTCCAGTTTGCTGGACAGCAGTTAGGAGGAGCATTGGTGGCGTTGTTGTCTTACCTTTCATATATCGGCGAGAGAAGTTCCTTTCATGAGTAATCCTGGTTACGATGTGAATCGCCGCATCGAGCTTTGGCAATGGGCGAGTTGTGCCTCGCTGCTCTTTTCGCTTTTGGCCCTTTTCTTTTTTCAAGTACTTAAAGCCGATGAGTATGTCCTGCTGGCCTCTCGAAACCGCCTGCGCATTGTGAGGATACAACCTCCAAGAGGCCTAATATTTGACGCCAATGGAATACCGCTTGCTACCAACGTCAGGACCTTTGCCATAGAGGGGTATCCTCTTGATTTGAAGGAGGGACTATTGAAGGATTTTGCCGGCCTTTTGTACCGCCACGGCATACCCTATAGTTTCGAGGATCTTTCGTCCTTCGTTGCGCGCCAGTATCCCGTTCCTTATCGGGCGGTCACTTTGGTTTCAAACCTGACACTGGCTCAGATGGCTGAACTCGTGTCCGACGCGAACTTTCCCCGAGAGCTGTTTCCTGTAGCCCAATGGAAGCGCTCTTATCCGGCAGGGGCGGTTGTGGCTCACGTAGTAGGATATGTGGGCGAAATCTCCGCTGACGAATTGAGCGCGTCTTCTGAGGGCTATGAGGTTGGGGATATAGTAGGTAAGAATGGAATAGAGAAATTTTGCGAGGCGAGGCTTCGCGGGAGGCCCGGCGGTGAGATCGTGGAGGTAGACGCAATGGGGAGGCGCGTTGGGGATCTGGGCCGTCGCTCGCCACGGAATGGTGAAGACGTTGTCCTCACCATCGACCTGGCATCTCAAAGGATCGCTGCAGAGATGTTGGATGGGCACAAAGGGGCGATCGTAGCCATGGACGTGAAAGATGGCGCCGTCAAAGTGCTCTATTCGTCACCATCTTTCGATCCCACACCATTAGCCTGGGGTATTACGCGAAATGAGTGGAGAGCTTTAATGGATGACCCCGATGTGCCCATGATGAACAGGGTTATAGGCGGCTCTTATCCGCCCGGCTCCATTTTTAAGCCGGTGACCCTCATCGCCGGTTTAACAGAGGGTGTCGTAACGCTGCGCACGAAGGTTTACTGTCCTGGGCGTTTCGAACTGGGCGACAGGATTTTTCGCTGTTGGAGGAGTTGGGGGCACGGTTCGGTGGACGCGGTTAAAGCCCTCAGGGAATCGTGCGATGTATACTTTTACCAGTTGGGTGTTTGGACCGGAATCGACCCGATAGTACAATGGGCGCAGTCCTTAGGCGTAGGTAAAACAACAGGGATTGCTTTACCAGGAGAGGTTGCCGGCAACATAGGTGGCCCAGATTGGAAATTGCGCAGATTTGGCGAGAGGTGGTACCAAGGAGACACGGTCAACTACGCCATAGGACAAGGTTTTTTGCTCGTTACGCCGATTCAAATGGCCCGCCTCTTCGCCTGTATAGCTAACGGTGGCAAGCTTTTTCGCCCCCGCTTGATTTTGGATGAA
Source organism: Acetomicrobium sp. S15 = DSM 107314 (assembly GCF_016125955.1). Classification (NCBI taxonomy): domain Bacteria; kingdom Thermotogati; phylum Synergistota; class Synergistia; order Synergistales; family Acetomicrobiaceae; genus Acetomicrobium; species Acetomicrobium sp. S15 = DSM 107314. The sequence goes on from NZ_JADEVE010000244.1 coordinate 44,968, forward strand.
CCGATAGAGTATAACGAGATATCATTGTCGAGTGAAATTTTAAAGACGGTACAAAAAGGATTGGAGGGCGTGGTGGGCCCAAGAGGCACAGGAGAGGCGGCGGGGAAGTTTGGCGTTTCTGTGGCTGGCAAAACTGGTACAGCTCAAAACCCTCACGGGGAGGATCACGCTTGGTTTGCAGGCTATGCGCCTGCTGACGAACCGCGCTATGTGGCGGTAGCGTTGGTCGAGGGTGGGGGCAAAGGGAGCGAAGTTGCGGCGCCGATCGTCGGGAGGCTGCTTGCAACTTTGGTAGAGCGCGACGGGGGTAAGAAACGTGAGTGAAGTCGAAGGCGGGATTTTGCTAAAAGGGAGCGGTCACAGGATCCGCTGTATCATCCCCGAAACACTCGAGGGAGACAGGTTATCTGAGGCGTTCGGACGCCTTGTAGAAGAAGGACGAAACCTTCTCGAGGGCGCAGAGGTCGTGATAGATCTCCAGGGAAGGGTTCTTTCGATCGATACATGGAAAGACATCCTGAAGCATCTAATTCTGGCGGGCGGCATGCAGGTCGTAGCCTGGTCGTCGAGCGATCCCGCCACGCAGGCTTTGTTGCACTCTGCCGGAATGATATTGGAAGATAGACAAAGAGTTAGCAAGCCCCCTCAAGGGGGATGCAAAGCCTTGATACTTCCTCGTTCTTTGAGGTCTGGCCAGAAAGTGGAAGCCGATGGCGATGTGATCGTGTTTGGCAATGTAAACGACGGCGCTGAAATATATGCTGGAGGGCACATTTGCGTTTGGGGAAGGCTTCAGGGATTGGCGCACGCGGGGTGCACGGGAGACGAAAAAGCCCGCATAGCGGTCCTCTCTTTGGAGGCTGTGCAGGTAAGGATCGGAAGTCTTTATAGCATACTAGACCGTGAAGGTCCTTGGTGGGCCAAGCCGGCAGCTGTAGCCGTGCAAAATGGCACCATAGTCCTTCGTTCCATGGACGGTTTTAGCTTCGGTGTATGAGGAGGGTTTTGGGTGGATACGAGGATAATTGTCGTTACCTCTGGCAAGGGCGGTGTCGGCAAGACCACAACTACGGCCAACTTAGCCGTGGCATTGGCCCGTGCCGGCAAAAAGGTTTTGGCCGTGGACGCTGACATAGGCCTACGCAATCTCGACGTAGTCCTGGGTCTTGAGAACCGCATAGTATACAGCCTTGTCGACGTAATAGAGGGCCAATGTCGACTTCAGCAGGCGCTGGTCCGTGACAAGCGGGTAGAAACCCTATATTTGCTTCCCGCCGCTCAGACGCGCACCAAAGAAGCTGTGTCGTCCGAGCAAATGCAAGGGTTATGCGACTCGCTCAGGGGGGAATTCGATTTCGTCTTCATAGATAGCCCTGCCGGCATAGAGTCCGGTTTTCGTAACGCTGCGGTTGGTGCCGATAGTGCTTTGGTGGTGACGACGCCTGAGATATCAGCTGTGCGGGACGCCGATCGTATCATAGGGCTTTTGGAGTCGATGGAAAAGTCCGATATCTCTTTGATAATCAATCGCATACGCCCAGAAATGGTGCGGCAAGGAGATATGCTCGATATTTCCGATGTAGTTGAGATCCTCGCCGTGGCTTTGATAGGTATTGTGCCCGATGACGATGCCGTCGTCATCTCCACGAACAAGGGGGAACCGCTTACCCTTCATTCGAGTTCCCAGGCGGCTAAGGCTTTCTTCAATATAGCGCGCCGCCTCACGGGGGAAAAGGTGCCTTTTGAGGAACTCGAGTTTGCCAACAGAGGAGGTTTTTGGGGCAAGTTCAGAAAGCTATTGCGATTTTAGCGGCTTATAGGGAGGTGTGCGAGAATGCCCTTCTGGGAAAAATTCTTCCGGCGCAAAGGCTCCAAAGATGTGGCAAAAGAGCGCCTTCAACTCGTGCTCATTCACGATCGTGCCGATATCTCACCGGACGTTTTGGAGAAGTTGAGAAAGGATTTGATACAGACAATAGGCAAATACTTGGATATAGACGACAAACGCATAGAGTTGGAAATTGAGCGGGAGGATCGTTCCGTCGCCTTGGTGGCTAACATTCCACTGATGGGCGTCAAGAGGCAGCTTAAAACGTTATCTCCTGAGCAATGAGGCAAACTGAAGAACAGAGGGAGTGGATAACATCTCTGCTTCTTCTGGATTATTGGCTTTTGGGGAGCGCGATCCTTCTCTTCTGCGTCGGTTTGGTTACTATATATAGCGCCACGTTGGGATGGAAGGTCAACTTCTTCGCGCGCCAATTCGTATGGGGCATTTTCTCGGCCTTAGCCTTTTTGGTGACTCTCAAGATAGGATATAGCTGTCTGCTTAGGTGGGGACATGTCATTTATGGGGTCTGCTTATTGGCGCTCGCAGGACTGTTGGTTTCAGGCCATGTGACCCGCGGCGCCCAGAGCTGGTACGTCTTAGGTCCTCTTCGCCTCCAGCCGGCCGAGTTCGTAAAAGTCGGGTTGGCCCTCTTTTTGTCGCGCTTCCTTTTCAGGCACCCACCAAAGGAATTCGCCACGTTTTTGTGGGCCTTGACTTTGGCCGGCGCAGGAGGGGCCTTAATCCTCCTGCAGCCGGACATGGGCAGTGCTTTGGTATATGGGTTCATGACGTTGATAGCGCTTTTCGTATCTGGGGCTCCCTGGCGTTATATAGCCGGGCTTTTGGGGTGCCTGGTGGCCTCGTTTCCTCTGGTATGGCTCTTTTTAGCCGATTACCAGAAACTGCGCCTGCTCACCTTCTTCGATCCGTCGGTAGATCCTTTAGGTGCCGGTTATAATGTCATTCAGTCGCGCATTGCGGTGGGTTCGGGTGGATTGTTGGGGAAAGGCTTTCTTGCCGGGACGCAGAGCAAGCTGCGCTTTCTGCCTGAGCCTCACACGGATTTCGCATTCAGCGTCTTCGCTGAGGAATTTGGCTTCATCGGTGGTGCGATTATGATCGCACTCTATGTCCTTCTAATTTGGAGAATGGTCAAAATCGGGCTTGCGGCGAAAGACGTTCGCGCCAAAGTGTTGGTCGCTATGTTGTCAGCGTGGTTTTGGTTACAGGCTGCAGAAAGCATAATGATGAGCGTGGGGCTCGCTCCCGTGACTGGCCTGCCCCTTCCCTTTGTGAGTTACGGGGGCAGCTCCCTGCTGGCCTCGGCCATCGCCCTCGCCTGCGTTGAAAGCGTGCACTTATCCACGTTGAAGAAATATGAATGATTTGGAGGGTCTTCGGTGAAAGAACTACAAGATCCGCGTTTTCGCCTCTTGTCGCAGGTTAAGCGCCCAGCTCGCTACATAGGAAGCGAAATAGAAACCTTGTCGCCCAAAGAACTGGGAAGCGACAGCGTAACCGTCTGTCTTGCCTTTCCAGATGCCTACGAGCTCGGTATGAGCTATCTCGGCTTTCAGATATTTTATCGCCTCATCAAGTCGATCCCCTTTGCGGATGTGGATCGCGTCTACGCCCCGTGGCCAGATATGGAGAAATTACTTCGCGCCGAGGGGTTACCGTTATGCTCATCCGAGTGGGGCCTTTCGCTTAAAGCCTTCGATGTCTTGGCTTTTACGCTGCAATACGAGCTCACGGCCACGAATATTTTGACCATGCTCGCACTTGGAGAAATACCGCTTCATAGCGACGAGAGGAGAGACGAAGATCCCATCGTCATCGCAGGCGGGCCCGGAGCGTTTGTTCCCGAGCCCTTGGCGCCCTTTATAGATGCCTTCTGCGTCGGAGATGGAGAAGTCTTGTTCCCGCCGTTGCTCGAGCTCCTTCGCGGCACAAAGGGGATGCGCAGAGATGAGCGCTTAAAATTGATCGCAGGACTCGCCGGCTTTTACGTGCCCGGCGTTATCCCGGTTGTGCCTTCTTCGGTAAAGCGGCAGATCGTGATGGATTTGGAAAAGGCCTTTTACCCTGATTCTATGCTCGTTCCGCTCTCAGGCATAGTGCACGACAGGGCTAGCGTCGAGGTGTTCCGCGGCTGCACTCAGGGATGTCGCTTCTGCCAGGCTGGCATGGCCTATCGACCCGTTCGCAGTCGAAGCCCCGAGAAAGTGCTCGCCCTTTGCAAAAGCCTCTTAAGGTCCACCGGTTGGGAGGAATTGGGACTTCTTTCCCTTTCTACCTGCGATTACCGCGGTCTGCTCTCAGTTCTCGATGGACTCTTCCCTTTAATGCAAGAGGGGATAAAACTCAGCCTGCCGAGCCTCAGGATGGATCGCTTTTCTGTGGAATTAGCCTCTCGCCTTGAGACAGCCAGACGAGGGGGACTCACCTTCGCTCCTGAGGCCGGAAGTCAGCGGTTGCGAAACGTGATCAACAAGAAGATCACCGACGAGAACATAAAGGAGACGCTGGAGACGGCCTTCTCTCACGGATGGGAGCGGGTCAAGCTCTATTTCATGATGGGCCTTCCCACGGAAGAGGAAGAAGACCTCATGGGAATCGTCAAGTTGGCGAACGAAGCGCTCCGCATAGGGAAGGCCAATAAAAAGAGGGCCGAAATCTCGGTCTCTGTGGCAGGTTTTATGCCTAAGCCGCACACACCATTTCAATGGGAGGGGCAGCTTCCGAGGGACGAACTCTTGGAGCGAGGAAGGTGGCTCAAGGCTAGGAGCAAAAAGCCGGGGATCGCCTTGAGTTATCATGATCCAGATCAAAGTTTTATCGAAGCGGTCATCGCGAGGGGCGACAGGCGCGTCGCCGAAGCGATAGAGGAGGCCTGGCAGCGGGGTGCCAGGTTCGACGGATGGACGGAGACGTTTTCTTTCTCCTTATGGGCGGATGCCTTTGAAGCTTGTGGCTTGGATGCCGCATCGATAGCCCAAAGGAAGCGTGGCGTGGAGGAGGTCCTCCCCTGGGACCATATAGATGTGGGTGTGGACAAGGCGTTTTTGCTGAGCGAGCGCGACAGGGCTTATGCGGGTTCGATCTCACCGGATTGTCGCGTCGGTGCTTGTCTTTCCTGCGGTTGGCATCTTAAAGGTTGCCGAGGGGGAAATTCGGATTGCCCCGGTCGGGTTTGAGAGACTTCAGAGGTGGTAAATGGATGAGACTGCGCGTTACTTTTGAAAAGAGAGGCCTGTTGTGTTTTATCCCGCATGTAGAGCTGCCCAAGCTGTTCTGTCGCTCGGCCAGGAGGGCAGGTTTTAGGCTTCAAAACACCGCCGGACTTGTCCCGCACCCGAAGCTGAGCCTGGGACCGGCTCTGCCTATGGGCGTTTTGGGACTATCTGAACCGGCGGAGTTTTGGCTCGAAAGCTGGCATCCTGAGGCGATGAAAGAGTGGAACGCCCACCTTCCTGAAGGGATTAAATTACTCTGCACCGAGGAGGTCTTCGGCAAACCTTTGAATGAGCTGTGCACAGCCGCTTCTTACGAGATATTCCCACGCGGATCCTTCTCTCTTGGCGCCATATACAGAGCGATAGCCAAAAACGCCTCCGCCTTAGGACTTTTAGCGCTTGAACAGGGCGACGAAAAACTTGAACTTTCTCAAGAAGATCCCAATCGACATACCCCTTCGGAATTGGTGAAGTGTTTGGTGAATGAAAATGCGATAGGCGGGTGGCAGGACTTGCTAGTCGTGCGAAGGTGCGTCGGGGGATGGGATGGGGAACGGGTGAGGCCGCTCCTCGGATGAGATTGGAGGAAGAGAAGTGACCGTCGAAAGAAAAATCATAGTCAACGCCGCCGAGCCCGAGGAGACGCGCATAGCAGTGGTGGAAGAAGGGAAACTCTGCGAATTTTTTATCGAGCGCATCTGGGATCGCCATATGGCCGGTGATATCTACAAAGCCCGCGTAGATACGGTGCTTCCCGGCATGCACGCCGCATTTGTAAACTTGGGCGAGGGGCGCAATGCCTTTCTCTATCTGGCCGACGCAAAGGGGCATAAGGTGGAGCCGAATGCCGCCATACTGGTCCAGGTGATGAGGGTCGCAAGAAAGGGAAAAGGCGCCAGGGTGACGGCCCACATATCGCTGCCCGGCAGATATGTGGTGTTGGTTCCCGGTGGGAAGGAAATAGGGGTCTCCCGTAGGATCGAAAGTCCTGAGGAACGCCGCCGCCTTCGGACCCTCGCGAGGCAGTTGAGGCCCAAGGGCTTTGGTTTGATAGTGCGCACTGTAGCTGCTGGGGCAGACGAGGATCTATTGATCCAGGATTTGACCGAGCTTATGGACCTTTGGCGGAGCATAGAACACACCGTTCTATCTCAAGAGGCCCCTTGTTTGATATACAAAGATATGGGCTTGTTGGGCCGCATCTTGAGGGACGAAGTTTCTGGAGACATTGCGGAGATTGTGGTAGACAGCGAGGAAGAGTACAAAGAGGTGAAGGAGTATATCGATCGCTTCTGTCCTGAAAAACCTCCAGAGGTGAGTTTACATAGAGGGAATGTGCCGATTTTTGAATTTTACGGCTTAGAGAAGGAGATAGAAGAAGCATTAGACAGGAAGGCTTGGCTTCCGTCGGGGGGCTATCTCGTGATCGATCAGACGGAGGCTTTCACGATAATCGATGTGAATACTGGAAAATATGTGGGCAAGGCCAACTTGAGGCAGACCGTATTAGATACGAACTTAGAGGCAGCTTCTGAGATAGCTCGTCAAATCAGACTGAGGGCGCTCGGGGGCATGATCATAGTCGACTTTATAGATATGGACCGTGATAAAGATCAACAGGCTCTCTTGTCGAAGTTAAACGAACTCTTCAAAGGAGACCACTACAGAGCGCGCGTCTTCGGCATCACGCACCTTGGGTTAGTGGAGATGACGCGCAAGCGTGCTCGCCCGGATGTGCGTGCTGTCTTGAGCAGGAACTGCCCCTTTTGTTCAGGCAACGGCTGGGTGCTCAAAGAGGATACCGTCGCCATGAATCTAAAGCGTTTCCTGCGCAAGGTCGCGCTCTCCAGCAAGCCGGAGGCTATCCTCGTGGAGATGTATCCGAGCGTGGCTTGTTATGTCGCCGAGACTTACCTTTCCAGTTGGGAAGAGGAGCTTGGGCTTAGAATGTTCATCCGCGAGACACCCGAATTCCAGTGGGCAAAATACCGCCTCGACTTCCAGGGCCCGCTTGAGCAAGCGGAAAGGCGTGTAAAACTCCTCCGGGAGGCGAAGGTCGTTGTACATAGCAGCGCTGCGCCTGAAAGGGTTTAAGAGCTTCGGACGCCCTTGTGAATTCGCGTTCTCTCCGGGTCTTACGGCTCTCGTGGGTCCCAACGGCAGCGGCAAGAGCAACGTTTTGGATGCGCTGCGCTTCGTCTTGGGCGATTCATCGCCAGTTCGCCTGAGGATCAGCCGACTTTCTGATCTCATGTTTCAGGGTAGCCCCTCCGTACCGCCCGCCAAAAGCGCGGAGGTTGCTCTGGATCTGACAGATGGGGCGCTCTCTTGCCGTCTGCGCCGCGAAGTGGACGAAGAAGGAAGCACCCTTTACTTGGATGGCAGGCGAATTCGCCTAAAGGAACTGGAAGAAGCAAAGAGGGGCTGGCGCCTCGAGGGAGACCGGTTTGTCTTCATAGGGCAGGGCGAAGTGATGGAGGTCATCCAACAATCTCCCGCCTTGCGTCGCAACAACTTAGAGGCCCTATTCGGCATAGATCTCTACCGAAGGCGGCGCGAGGGTGCAATGTCTAAGCTCGCTGCGGTCCTCGAAGAGGCGACGCGCATAGAGGCGCTCATGGTAGAACTTAAGAGGCGTAGAGATGAAATAGCCCCTGGCGTCGAATTAGCGAAAAGAGCCAAAGGTGTAGGGATGCGCCTGGAGGAGGCGCGAAAATTTCTTTACTGGCGGCTGAGGAGGGACCTCGAACTTCAATTAGAGCGCCTTTCAAAGGAGGGCGAAGAGGTGCAGCGCCATTTGCGCAAGCGGCTTTTTTGGGCGCGCCTGTGGAGAAAGGCCCTTGTGGAACTCGAGGAGGAGCAAAGGAAGGTTCGCGAGAGGTCGGATCAGCTCGCCGCCGAGCTTTCTGCCCTTGATGAAGCGATGGGATCGCTTCGGCGCAGATTGGGAGCGAGCGGTTTCTCTTACAGAATGGCAAGAGAGAAGTCTTGTCGCATCGAAGCGGATCGTCGCGAGGCTTACGATCGTCACCGTAAGCTCCTGGAGGAAAAAGGGCGGCTTGCAGGTGAGATGGAAGAAGCAAAGCGCAAGTTGGGAAAGCTTGAGGGTGAACTCTTGCGCCTTCGAGAAGCGGAGCGCCTTCGAGAAGCGGAGCGCGAGGAAAAGAGGCAAAGAAGAAAAGATCTCCTCAGCGAAAAAGCCGACCTTGAGCTTGAGCGCGAAAGGGCCATGAGCCGTCTGCGCGCCCTCGGGCGGCTCGCTGTAGAAGAAAGCCGCCTTGCAGGTGAACTGCTCCACAAGCTCAAAGGTCTCGAACTCGACGAGGAGCTTTCGAGTGAGAGACTCGAAGTCGCAAAAAAGAACCTCGAAGTAGCGATAGAGGCTCACGGGGATGCCTATGCGCTCTGTCAGGTCCTCGGCATTAAAGTTCAGGGTTTGAGGAAAAGGGCGGCGGAGCTCGAAGCGATGGAGAACGAGCTCCATGAATCGTCCGATAACGGCTATCCATCGCCCGTACGCCATGTCATCTCGGCGGTGCGGCTTGGCAGGCTGAAGGCGAATCCGAAACCTGTAGTCGAAGCCTTTTCTTGTCCTGATGGGTTGTCCGTGGCATTGGGTGCATATTTGGGAGGTAGGCAATTTTGGCTCCTGGTGGAAGACCTCGAAGAGGCTCAGCGTTGTATAGAACAACTCAAGGCGAACAATGCCGGAAGGGCGACATTTTTCCCCAAGGAGAGAGCTCGCCCTCGCGCGCCCAAGGAGATAAAGAGAAAGGATGGCATTGTGGGGTGGGCTAAAGACTTGGTCGAGATTGAGCCCTATTGGGAGGCTCCTTTAGAGGAGCTTCTCGGTGACCTCCTCGTTGTTACCGATTATGAGGTCGGTGCTGCGCTCGTGCGAGAGGGAGCCAGATTCCCAATAGTCACGCTCGAGGGTGAAGTCTTTCAACCGTCGGGTGCCGTGAGCGGTGGCAGAGGGCGCGAGGCCAAAGCGATAGAGGTGCATAACGCCCTTCTGAAGGTGAAAAACGAGCTTGCGTCGTTGAAGAAAGCCCTCAGCGAGGAGAGGGAGCGCCTCAAAGCCGCTGAAGAAAAAGAGGCAGCTTTGGCAGCGAAAAAGGAAGAGGCGGAGCGCGTCCTCGAAGAGAGACGAGCTACCCTGGCACAGCTTGAAGCGACTAAAGGCACTTTTTACGCTGAACTCGCTCGCCTTAGCGAGGTAGAGCGCGCGAGAAAGGCGGAGATGAGAGAACTGGGGTCCCTCGTAATGTCCGCTTCGACTCGTCTGAAGGGGATCTACGAGGAACTCGCCGGGCTTCAAGGAATAGAAGCGCCATCGGCTATCAAGGAGCTCGAAGGCGCTTACAGCTTGGCGACAGAGCGTGCGAAATCGTGCGAGGCGATCCATTCCAGGGTTGCGAGCGAACTGACCGATGCCGAAAGGCGCCTTCGTCGCTTAGAAGAAGAGTTGGCTCGCTCTCAGGGGGTTCAGGAGGAAGAAAAAGCTAAACTGAAGGAGATCGGCTTGGAGTGGAAACGCCTCAGGGAGCGGCGCGTTGTGTTGCGGGGGCTCGTTGAGGCGAGCGACGAGATGCTTGCATTGATGGCCAAGAAGGTGACCGGCGCCAGAAGAAGGGCAGAAGCCGCCGAGAAAGATAAAGAGACGCTAGCCAGATCGCTGCAGTCGATCGAGGAAAGGAAGGGCTCGGCCGAACGTGAGCTCGAAAGGATAGTAGATCTGTGGGAGGGGAGCTTCCCATATTCGGAGGCTGATGCGGCAAGCATAGCCGAATCGGCGGAGGCGTTGCGCAGATCTGCGCTGCAGCTCGAGGAGGAGCTTCATTCCTTCGGCGACGTAGATTACGGGGTGCTCTCGGAGGACAATTCACTTTCGCAGCGGATTTCTTATCTCGGACTGGAGTTGAAGGACGTCCTTGACGGTAAGAGGGAGCTCGAGGAATTGATCCGGCTGACAGACCGCCAAGCCGGCGACGTTTTTAAAGGAGCGCTTAAAAAGATCGACGGGCGATTCGACGAACTCTTTCGCCTCCTCCTCGGAGGGGGCGAGGCCCATTTAAGACTTGAGGAGGGTGTATCGCTCTGGGATGCCGGCGTGGAGGTAATCTGCAGGCCGCCGGGCAAGCGGGCGCAACACCTATCCCAGCTTTCGGGCGGGGAGAGATCGCTATCGGCCATAGCTTTCCTTTTGGCCGCCATGGATGAGGCGAATGCCCCGCTTGCGGTCTTGGATGAGGTGGACGCCTCGCTCGATGAAGTCAACGTCAGGCGCTTTGCCGATCTGTTGTGCGAATACGCGAAGAAGATTCAGCTTATTATTATGACACATCGCAGGGTGACAATGGAGGGGGCAGATGTAATCTACGGCGTAACGCTCTCAGAGCCAGGCTTGTCTCAAGTGGTAGGCGTTCAGCTTGAGGAGTGGGTTTAATGGAAGCGACGAGAGATGCGATCCTTTACGGCTTGCTTCATATCTGGCAGCCGCTCAAAGGCCCTCGCGTTTCGGTGGATAGCGTGCTGTTGGCTTGGTATGCGCGCATTAAGCGTGGCGAGCGCGCCATCGAACTCGGAAGTGCCCACGGCGCCGTTTCACTCATATTGGCTAGGCGCTATCCGGAGTGCAGCATAGAGGGGATCGAAATTCAAGAGGAATTGGTGGAACTGGCTCGTCTGAACGCTGCAGAGAACGGTCTGACGGACAGGGTTTCTTTTTACTGCCGCGACCTGCGCCAGGTGCAGCGGTTTTATCGAAATCAGTCTTTTCACGTAGTGGTGGCAAATCCTCCGTATGGCGAGGTTTTATCGAGTCGCGCGAGCCCAGTTTGGTCGGAGGCTGTAGCCAGAGGCGGTCTTCTCTGTTCGTTGGACGATGTTGCGAGGAGCGCAAGCTATCTCTTGCGCCACGGGGGGCGCCTTTACATGGTTTATTCGGCGAGGCGGCTTTCAAGCCTGATGATGGCCCTGAAGGGCCACGGTCTGGAGCCAAAACGGTTGAGGGCCGTGCACCCTAAACCCGAGAGGGAGGCCTCTGTCGTACTCTTGGAGGCGAGAATGAAGGGGGGAGAGGGGTTGACCGTGGAGCCGCCCTTGTACATCTATGATGAATGTGGTAAATATACAAAAGCGCTGCTCTCGGCCTACTCCCTGGAGGGTCAGGCATCTTGCCGCTCATAGTAGTGCCCACTCCCATAGGGAACTTGAGGGACATCACGCTCCGCTCGTTAGACGCCTTAAAAGAAGCGGACATTATCGCCTGCGAAGATACGAGGCGCACCGCGAAGCTCTTGAACCATTACGACATCAAGGCGCCGCTCGTATCCTGCCACGAATATAACGAACGCTCTCGGGTCGAGCCGCTCCTTGAAAGGGTAGAGCAAGGACAAAAAGTAGTCCTGGTGTCAGATGCCGGCATGCCGGCCATATCCGATCCTGGCTATCTGATAATCTCGTCCGCTATAGAGAGGAATCTCGAAGTCGATGTATTGCCAGGCCCTTCTTCGATCCTGCCTGCGCTGCTTCTCTCGGGTTTGTCGCCCGACGCCTTCGTCTTCCTCGGTTTTTTGCCGGAGAAGAAAAAGAAGCGCCGTGTCCTCCTCGGGAAGGTGGCGCTTCTTCCGTGGACTCTGATATTTTATGTTCCCCCACACGACCTGCAGGGCACCTTAGAAGAGATGCTCGAAGCCTTAGGGGATAGAAAAGCTGCCCTCGTCAGGGAGATGAGCAAGCTCTATCAAGAGACGTTGCGAGGGAACATTTCCTATTTGCTTGAGGTTGCGCGGCTCGAGAGCAAAAGAGGCGAGCTCGTCTTGGTCGTAGAGGGGGCAAAGATGGCAGAGACCGCAGAAACGTGGAAAGAAGAGGCTCTGCGTTTAACGAGCGAAAAAAGGAGCGCCAAGGATGTTGTCTCTTTAGTGGCTGAGCGGTATGGTATTACAAAGAGCGCCGTAAAGCGATGGCTTCGAGAATGCGCCGATGAGGAGGGTTAAACTTGGAAGATAAGAAGCGTTTTTTTATCACAACTCCAATATATTATGTTAACGATGTGCCGCATATAGGACACGCCTATACTACCATCGCCGCCGATGTGATGGCCAGATATCATCGCATGAAGGGAGAAGATGTGTTGTTCTCCACCGGCACCGATGAACATGGGCAAAAAATTCAGCGCGCTGCGGCCAATAAGGGGATGACGCCAGAGGAACTCGCCGATAAGACGGTGGATAACTTCAAGGCGCTGTGGCAGAAGCTCAACATCTCCAATGACGACTTCGTTCGAACTACCGAAGAGAGGCACCACAAAACGGTGCAGGCGATATTCAATCTCCTTAAGGGTAAGGGTGACATCTATAAGGGCACGTACGAAGGGTGGTATTGCGTCCCTTGCGAAACCTATGTGCCGGAGAGCCAGATGGGAGAAGGGCGTACCTGCCCGAGTTGCGGCAGACAGCTCGAGATGATGTCGGAGGAGAGCTACTTCTTCCGCATGTCCGCGTATCAGGAACCGCTTTTGAAGTATTACGAGGAAAACCCCGACGCCATACTGCCAGAATCGCGGTATAACGAGATCGTGAGTTTTATAAAGGGAGGCCTGAAGGATCAATCGGTATCTCGGACCACCATATCGTGGGGCATTCCCGTACCAGGCGACGAGAAACATGTGGTCTACGTTTGGTTCGATGCGCTCATAAACTACCTTACGGTCTGCGGCTATCCCGATGACGAGCGTTGGCGCCTATATTGGCCGGAGGTCCGCCATTTGGTCGGTAAAGATATCGCCAGGTTTCACTGCGTCATATGGCCGGCCATGCTCTTGGCCGCGGGGCTGACGCCGCCGAAACAGGTCTTTGCCCACGGCTGGTGGACCGTAGAGGGGGAGAAGATGTCGAAATCCCTCGGCAACGTGGTCGACCCATTCGAGATGGTCGATCTCTACGGCGTAGACCCCTTCCGCTACTTTCTCCTGAGGGAGGTTCCCTTCGGGCTGGACGGCGATTTCTCCGAGCTGGCCATGGTATCGCGCATTAATTCCGATCTCGCCAACGACCTCGGCAACCTCTTGAGCCGCACGTTGCAGATGGTGATCCAGTTTAAAGGAGGGGTAGTGCCGCACTTCGGCGAGGCAGGAGAGCTCGAGCGCGACATCGCCTCTATGGCCGAAAGGAGCTTCGGGGCCGTAGACGTAGCTATGCGCCGCTTCGCCTACGATGAGGCGCTAAAAAATATATGGGCCTTTATAGGGCGCGCCAATAAGTATATCGACGAGACCGAACCGTGGAAACTTGGCAGAGAAGGGAAAGGAGGGCAACTCGACACGGTCCTTTTCACGTTGTGCGAATCACTTCGCCTGATATCCCTTTTGATAGCCCCCTTCATGCCGGATGCTGCGGAGAGGCTTTGGAATCAGTTGGGCCTCCCGTCTTCTCCTCAATCGCTTGGATATGCCGATTTTCGCTGGGGAAACTTTCCGCCGGGGACGGCAGTCAAGAGGGGAAGCTCGCTATTTCCTCGCATAGACCTCAAGCGTTGGGAAGAGAAGAAACGTGAGCGCGACCTGAAGAAGGGGCGACCGGTCGATCCTGGCGAGCACGAAGAAGAGATCTCCATCGATGAATTCAAGAAGGTTGAACTGAGGGTCGCCCGTATTTTGTCTGTCGCTCCCGTGCCGGGCACGGATAAGTTGTATAAGATCGAGGTGGATTTGGGCTACGAGAAGCGCACGATCGTATCGGGGATCAGGGAGCATTATCCCCCTGAGGAGTTGGCCGGAAAGGTCATCATCGTCGTCTGCAACTTGAAGCCGGCGAAATTGCGCGGCATAGAGAGCAAGGGCATGCTTTTGGCTGCGGAAGGGCATGACGGTGGCCTTGCCCTGCTCACGGTCGATAAGGACATTCCGCTCGGCAGCCGCATCCATTGAAGGACATAGGAGTGAACGTCTTGAAGCTCATAGACACGCACTGCCATTTGAACATGCCTCAGTTTAAGGGGCAAATTGAGGCGATAATCGACGAGGCCAAGGCCGTTGGGGTTGAACGTTTTGTATCTGTAGCCTTCGATGAGGCTTCCAGCGATGAGATCGTATCGCTATCCGATCGCTACAAAGAGAGGGAAATTTACGCCTCTGTAGGTGTGCATCCGCACGACTCTAAAAGCGTGGCCAGGGGGATCCCTGAGAGCTTAAAAAGGCTTGCGGCGAAAGATCGCGTGGTAGCCATAGGCGAAACAGGGCTGGACTATCACTATGATCATTCTCCGAGGGGAGTTCAGAGGGAAGTCTTTGCACTCCACATAAACTGGGCTAAAGAGTCGAAAAAGCCATTGATCGTCCACGTAAGGGAAGCTTATCGCGACGCCTTGGATCTCCTGAAGAGCGAGGGAGCGGATGAAGTGGGGGGCGTAGTACACTGTTTTTCCGGCGAAAAGAACGACGCCTTTGCCGCGATCGATATGGGTTTTTATGTATCTTTTGCCGGTCCTCTGACATATCCAAATAGCTTGAGTCTCAAGGAAATAGCTGCCCTTTTGCCCGTAGAGCGCCTGTTGTGCGAGACGGATTCTCCCTATCTTGCTCCTCAAGCGCATAGAGGAAAGACAAACAAGCCGGCTTACGTCCGCTACGTTTACGAAGCTTTGTCCGAGGCAAAAGGCGTGGGGCTTGACGAGCTCGCCATAAGGCTCTGGGACAATGCCAAAGCCCTCTTTCGCTGGGAGGGTTAACCTTGTCCGTTTTTAAGGTAATAGCGAGATGCGAAGAGACTGGCGCCAGGGCCGGTGAACTTTATACTCCCCATGGCGTCGTTGAAACGCCCGCCTTCATGCCCGTGGGCACTCGGGCTGCCGTCAAGACGATGTCGCCCCATGAGCTCGAATTCTTGGGCGTTCAGATGGTTTTGGGTAATACCTACCACCTCTACCTCCGTCCTGGCGTTGACGTGGTAGAGAGAGCCGGCGGCCTTCACCGCTTCATGGGTTGGAGAGGGGGCGTATTGACGGATAGCGGCGGATTTCAGGTTTTCTCCCTTGCTCCCTTTCGTCGCGTGACGGATGAGGGCGTGGAGTTTCAGTCGCACCTGGACGGCAGCCGCCATTTTCTCACCCCTGAAGCCGTAGTTTCCATTCAAGAGCGAATAGGGAGCGATGTAGCCATATGTTTGGACGAGTGCGTTCCCTATCCTGCTACCTATGACGTCTCTCGGAAGGCCGTAGATCGCACGATAGATTGGGCTGTAAGGAGCAAAGCCGCGCATGTCAAGCGTGATCAACTGCTCTTTGCCGTCGTTCAGGGGTCGCTCTTCGAGGAACAGAGGAGGCGTTGCGCTGAGGAGCTTTTGGCGATGGATTTTCCAGGCTATGCGATAGGCGGGCTATCCGTAGGGGAGCCCCATGAAGACATGTACGGCGTCTTGGACCTCTTAAACGGCATCCTGCCGCAGGATAAGCCGCGCTATCTCATGGGCGTCGGCCTTCCCGAAAACATTTTAGCAGCCATATCGCTGGGGGTGGACATGTTCGACTGCGTCCTTCCGACGAGAAATGGGCGCCATGGCTCTGTTTTTACCTCAAAAGGGCGGATTAACGCCAACGCGAGCTACTTCGCCTGCGATTTTTCCCCACTCGACGCAGATTGCGATTGCTATGTCTGCCGACACTTCACCCGCGCATACATCAGGCATCTCCTCAAGGCTGGGGAGGTCTTGGGGGTCAGACTTTGCACCTGGCACAACCTGCACTTTTTTGCCGATCTCGTGCGGAAGGCCAGGAGGGCGATAATAGATGGACGTTTTATGGAGTTCAAGAGGCGCTTCGAGGACGAGTTAAAAGAGGAGTTATCCTCATGAAGCCTCTTATTCTGACGGTGGACAGGTGGAACCCAGACCCTTCTGCTATAAAACGAGCCGCCTCCGTTTTGGCTGATGGCGGGCTTGTGGCTTTTCCTACCGAGACGGTCTACGGTCTCGGTGCTGATGCACTCTTGGGCGAGGCCGTGGCCAAAATATTCGCTGCCAAAGGGCGCCCTGCCGACAATCCGTTGATTGTCCACGTGGTCTCACCGGAAGATGTCGACAGAATAGCTTTCGTCGACGAGCGGGCCGCGCGGCTGATGAAGCTCTTCTGGCCTGGTCCGTTGACGCTCGTTTTGGTGGCCAAGGAGGGTGTGCCTTCGATAACGCGGGCTGGCCTTTCGACGGTGGCTGTGCGCATGCCGTCTCATCCCGTAGCACTCGCTCTGATAGAGGAAGCTCGTTGTCCGGTGGCTGCGCCGAGCGCCAATAGGAGCGGTCGCCCTAGCCCTACCAACGCTCAGACCGTCGTGGACGACCTCAACGGCGCGGTTGACGTGGTCATAGATGCCGGTCCTACCGACGTAGGTGTGGAATCGACGGTAGTGGATGCCACCGGACCCACCCTCGTCCTGCTTCGTCCAGGCGGCCTTCCGGTGGAGGAGTTAATCGCTGTTGAGGATGTCGTCCTGCCTCAGGGAGAAGAGATAAAGAGGCGCTCTCCCGGGACGCGCCACCGCCACTATGCTCCGAGCGTGCCTTTAGTCCTCTGGGGAGAAGACGACAGGGCGTGGAGGGAGATCTTGTCCCAAAACACGGCGGTAGGATATGTGGGGATCAGGAAACCCCCTGTAGCCGTCGCCGTAGAGGTGCGCTTTGGAAGCATCGAGGGTTATGCCAGGGGGCTTTTCAGCGCGCTGCGTTACCTGGAAAAGCGTCATGTAGATATAATTGTGGCCGATTGGCCGGAAGAAAAGGGCCTTGGACTCGCACTGAGAGACAGACTGCGCCGCGCCTCGGCTATGGAAGAGGACGATCTTCCCCTCCCATAGCCTTCTATCGTATGGCCTACATCTCGACTTCGGCGTGCGGATCCCCCTCGCGCGGGACTATGCAAATAAAGCGCAACTCTCCTCCCCCGGCGTTTTCGAACATGTGCTCCATCCCGCCAGGCACGTGGGCCCAGCACCCTTTTTCGAATAGGTATACCGACTCGCCTATGTGAGCGCGCCCATGTCCGTCGATGACGAGTATGTAGTGAGGCCACGGGTGGCTATGCATTGCAATTTGTCTCTTCGGGGGAAGCGTGAAAAATCGCATCACGTAGCCTTCCCAAAACCTCTTCGGCCCGAAGACGATCCTCTTACTCGCTCCCTCAGCCATGTCGGATATATCGATGGGCTTGAGGTCTTCTAATTTGCCGCTGTATATCTCGTTGCCGTTAGACACTACACTCACCCCCTCACATATTTTTACCATGGAAACCTCATCTTAGCCAAGTACTTTTTTGGGTCTTTAGTCCTTACTATTGGGTCTTAGGTCTTAGCCACCGGGGATCGAAGCGCCTTTTAGGGGTTCGGCTCGTCGGCTTTGACTGAAGATAAAGGCAGTGTTATAATATGCATCGGTTCGGGGCGTAGCGCAGTCTGGTTTAGCGCGCCTGGTTCGGGACTAGGAGGTCGGAGGTTCGAATCCTCTCGCCCCGACCAAAGGCTTGAGGGCGGAGGTTTGCATGAGTGCCCAACAAGGTGGTAGCCAGAAACCGAAAGGCGATTCATGATTATTTTATCTTAGAGACGTACGAAGCTGGGATTGTGCTTACTGGCACGGAGATCAAGTCCGTGCGCGAGGGGCGCGTTAACTTGAGAGATGGTTACGCTAAAATCGAGGGCGGAGAGCTGTGGCTTTACAACATCCATATATCGCCCTATGAACGCGGGAGCTTTTACAATCACGATCCCTTGCGCCCGCGGAAGTTGCTCCTCCGGAAAGAGGAGATAAGGCGTTTGCTGGGCAAAACCAAGGAAAAAGGGCTCACGCTGGTGCCTCTTTCTGTGTACATCAAGGATAACCGTTGGGCTAAAGTGGAGATCGCCCTCGCTAAGGGGAAGAAGCAATACGATAAGCGTGCGGCCATAGCCGAGAGAGACGCCCAGAGGGCCATGGAGCGAGCGCGCCGCGTCGCCGTTAGAAATGAGTGAGTTTGGGGGCGTACGGTCTCGACGGCAGGTTGGAGGGCCGCGTGGGTGCGGGCCGAGGTGCCGTAACCTCGTAAAACAGCGGCAACAAAAATAAGTGCCGACGACACGTTTGCACTCGCTGCTTAAGTAGTAAGCAGCACATCCTTAGCGCTTTCGCCGCTTGGGCGCCAAGGATGTCACACAGAGCGGCTTACCTGGCTCCTTAACGCCTCCTAAGGGCCGGGGACACCTCAAGGGGGCTGGAAGGAGGGGCTTTGTCCCCGATAGCCTCTCCTTCGAGATCGCCATCGGGGACTACGCCCGTAGGGCCCGTGCGGTTGGCCCCTGTTGGACCGGGGTTCGATTCCCCGCGCCTCCACCAGAGCACATCAGCCGTAGGTTGGGTAAGTAACAAAAACCCAGTCTACGGCTGATTTTATTAGATTTGACGGTTTCATAAAATCTCATTAAAATACGGTCAATATCAGGTAGTTGGTGGGCACCAATTCGGGCACATCTCAGGTAACCTCGGAATGTGCCCACAAATGGAGGGAAATGCCTGTGTTGACCGATATTCAAGTGCGAAGATTGGCACCTAAGGAAAAACGATATTCGGTCCTGGACGATCGCGGCCTTTACTTGGAAATCTTCCCTAACGGTAACAAATACTGGCGCCTCCGCAAGCGCATCGGTAAAAAGGACGCGAAACGTTCTCTGGGAAAATATCCGGATATTTCTCTTAGGGACGCCAGGCGCATGAGGGATCGGATGATTATAGAGCTTGAGGCTGAAGCTGACGGTGTGCCTTTGTGCGAAACCTTTGATAAAGTCGCCGAGGAATGGCTCGAAAAACGTGTTGTGCCCATACGCACCTATGGGCACATTAGGACAGTTAGGTCCCGATTGGATAGATTGATACTTCCCTATATTGGAGACATTCCCATCAACGACATTTCAGCGCCGGATCTTCTTTCCATCGTCCGCAGGATCGAGAACAGGGGGCAGATTGAAACGGCACACAGGGTCCTCCAGATCTGTGGTCAAATTATAAGGTATGCAATTGCAACCGGACGGGCCGACCATGACCCCTCCGGAGATCTCCGTGGCGCCGTTATACCAAAAAAGAACGTTCATTACCCCACTATAACGGATCCCCAAAAGATTGGAGCTCTTCTGAGGGCCATGGATGCCATCAACGGTTCTCCAATTATCAGAGCCGCCCTGAGATTCCAAGCCTATACTTTCGTTCGTCCTGGCGAGCTCAGGAGGGCAGAGTGGTCAGAAATCGACATTAAGGAAGCCCTCTGGAAAATCCCAGCGGAAAAAATGAAGATGCGGCGGCTTCATCTGGTTCCACTTTCACGACAAGTTCTCGAGATCCTCGATGAGCTCCGCAATCTTACGGGGAAATCTCCCTTTCTTTTCCCGTCTTCCCGAAACTTGGGACGCCCAATGTCTGATGCCACCGTCAACGCTGTGATCCGCCGCATGGGTTATTCTCAGCAGGAGTTTACCGGCCATGGCTTTAGGGGTATGGCTTCAACAATTCTGCACGAACATAAATGGCCTTCAGCCGTGATAGAGCGACAACTGGCCCACGCTGAGAAAAACACCGTCAGCGCAGCCTATAATCACGCGGAATACATAGAAGAACGGACAAAGATGATGCAGTGGTGGGCGGACTGGTTGGATGAGCAGAAATGATCGAGGTGGAAATAATTTCAGGCGTTCAATCTGTTTTTTGTAAAGCAGCTTCTGCATCTTCAGGCAAAAATTGAGTTGTTGGTAGGATGAATGGCCTGTAGGGTCCTGTTGCTGTGAAAGTTCGGATATGCTCTCTTGCTGCACTATAGAGGATAGAAGAGCCGTTGACATAGAGAATCTTATGGAATTCTTTCCTTGTTTCTTCAGACTCAATCGCAGGATAAACAGGAGCATAAAAAATACCAAACATAATCATGTTAAAAAAATATGGGTAGGTTTTCGGGTCCGCTCCCTCTCTTACGTCTAATGACAGATAAAGATGCCATTTCTTTTTATCATCCCCAACAGGTAACATTGATACTTTAACATCGATATCAGGCACCTCGAAATTCTCAGGCGAAAATTCGGGGTTAGCCTTGAGCATTGAAAAAATTATGAAGTTGTGCAACAGAGCAAAAGGGAGATCTGGCTTACGGTGTTCTTTTTTCATGCTATATTCTGAAGTTTTCCGGAGTTTTTGGCATCCGAATACCATTGCGAGACTGTCTTTTTGGCAATGTCATTGTTTATAGCATGCTCGACTCCAATGTGATGAATAACATGCATCTCGTTCCAAGTTGTTTCTTGAAAGCATTCTTTGAAAGCAGCCTTAACTATTTCTTTGATTTTATCCATATCCATTACGTTGGATCCAGATAAGGCTAACGAGAGCAGTATGTTGATTAAGCTGTTGATGCTTGCATTTTCGCGTTTTGCTTTTTCTGCTAACATCCGGTGAAGAAATTTCGGCATACGAAGAGCAAAGTGACCGCTATACTCTTCATCCGCTTCCTCAGGCTCTGGTATTGGGAGCCCTTCTTTAAGCCAGCGCGAAAAAGAGTCCTTCTTCAATTCGTCTAACATTGCTCTTGCTTCCTCGAATGTTTCACCATATGCATTCATCGACGCTCTTCCCAAAATAGGGATCGTAATGATAACTCCCCCACCTTCTTCTTCGGGAACTTCTATGACTTCAAGTGGATAATTCAATTTCATGTAATACTCTAAGTTCTTTTCCAAGGCTATCCCCTCCATAAACATCTTGGTGCCTATTTATTCCCCTTTATTTCTTCTATTTCTCGAATGTATCTCATCGCCTTACAGATATATTTTAGATACCAATTCTGGACTTTGTTCTTGTGCTTAACAATGACCAGATCTCCGCTGGGATGGAAATCTCTTGGGAAATTATTAGGAAACAATTTGAAGGCCTCTTTCAACAAAGGATGTTGAAAAACGAAATGACTCCCTCCTCTATCACTCACCTTAACGAATCCAGCCTTTAAAAGAAAATTCTCTACAACGTCGTATCGCTCTTCTGCTTTTGAAGACTGCCATTTTTCCAATAGCTCGTTAGCATCAGCCACAGATACGCCTCCACTTTCAGTGTAATATTATATGTGATATTAGCAATTTTGTAAATACTCATTTTTTATCCTTCACCCGCTTTGTGTGGATATCAGGGAAGTCGCGGCAGGTATTGCCGAGCCGAGGGCCTCCGGTACCAGCTGCTCGACCCCCCGTTCGGTCTGGATCGACACGAACCATTTACCGCCCGACTGACTGACAAAAGTATAAAGGCGTTTAATCGCAGGCTCTGGTGCGCCGAAATGAACGGCCAAAAAATAACCCCCTTTGGACTTTATGTTGAGGGCACTCCTCAACGTCCGCCGGGGGAAGATACCTTTCATTTACAGGCCTTAGCCTGCAAGATATATTTTAGCAATCTTTCCCTCAGTGTCAAGAACTTTTAGCCTAAGGAGGATGCCCTGTTTATTTGTATGGAACCGCCTTCTTAATGAAGACTATATGCCGACCTCGAATTGCAGCTTGAAGCGCGAGATCTCGGATATCTGCTTCATGGAAATGCCATTAAAACTGCGGGTTTGGCCGTCCTCAAAATTGTTTATAACGATATCTACGACGTCGAGCAACTTTTCATTGGCATCGTAAACGCTGAGCTTAAAGGAGGCCATGGTATAGCTTGTTCCGGAATTGTTTGTAACTTCGCCGATAAATTCAGTCCCCAAATCGTTTACAGTATAGCTGACGTTTTTAAGCGGGAATTTATCCTCAGCGAAAGCTGATCCATATGTGAAGCTGAGAGCTAAAACCATCAACAAACAAAGAGCTACCTTTCTCATGGCAAACCCCCCTCTTGGCTTGACAGCTTACTTTAAGCGAATTTTATCAAGTTTAACGCGTTTTAATACCCCGTAGTGGATATTGTAATTATCGGCGATCCTGTAAATATTCCCTGGATCGCTACCGGCATGTTTTTCTGCCAACCCCTCCCAATTAACTTTATTTGCTATCTCCTTTGTAATGCCAATTTTAACAACAGGTTCCAGCTCGGTATTACCATACTGATCTGTCATTTTGGCTTGCGCAAATACCGTTACCCATTCTACTTTATCATTTTGGAAAAGCATGCTGTTTATCAGTATTGTCGTGCCTCCGGCTTTCTTTACCAAGTCTGTTTCGTCCCACACATCTCCCATTTCGTACCATATGTTAATAATCTTCTGCCCTGGCTTGGCAGCATGATCGGTAATTTCTATCTTTGTAATCTTTTCTGCAAAATTAGAATCTTTCCAAAGTGGATCTATAGACGGTTTCTGCGATAGGGCAGCCCTAATATTTTCTTCTGTTACTTCTGCTGATGGCCAATCTATTTTCTTCTTTTTCCCAAACCAACCATAAGATGTATCCGTATAGATCATAATAATAATTAGGCATAACAGTAATACCTTTGTTTCTCTTTTCATTTCCCTGCCCTCCTTTTTATATACCCCTTCTGGGCTTGTTTATGACGTACATAATCTTCCATATCTTCCATTTTTATAATGCCCTATTATATACCTTTTTTAGGCGATCCTTGATAGGCTATTACTTTCCCCAGATATCTATACCATCCGCAATCGACATCTTCAGGCGTAATTTTGATATCAGGGTATTCGGGATTTGCAGCCTTAAGGATAATGGAGCCGTCTCTTTGGGCGTAAAACCATCGGATCATCCATCTCTGATGCGCTCCGTAACATGCCAAGACAACATCTCCATCTATCGGTTCTTCTTCTGGAGCGACTACGATGATATCGCCATCATATATTCTCGCTGCGGCCATCGAATCACCTTCTACCCTGCAGGCAAACATGCCATTTGTGCGAATCGGCCCAAGGGCGTCGACGTCCACCGCCAATCTCCCCTCAATCGTGTCGTCCGGGAATTCATATCCGTTGCCCATCCCACAGCAAGCCCTCGTTACGTCGGAAAGCAGTGGGACCAAAATAATGTTGTGATTGGTAGGGGCAGCTTCGTTAGGTTTTCTTTCCTCCAAAAGATAATCGGGAAGGAATTCTGTAACTGAAAGCCCTAAAGCATTTGCTAATTTAATAGCGCGTTCTCCTGTTGGAGAATACTTCCCTCTTTCCCAATCATAAATAGCTGACCGTGATACTCCTATTATTGCCGCAAGCTCAGATTGTGTAAGATTTTTAGCCTTCCTTGCTTTGCGAATTTCATCTCCAGTCAGCATATTTCTCGCCCTCATTTGGGAATGTTTAGTTAAGACTACCTTAAGTGGGCAATAAGTCAATAATAGTCAGATATGCAAAAAATGCTTATACCACTTGACACTCCTCCCAAACAGATATATATTTTCATAGTACAGTTAGCATCTGAAGGGGGGTAAACAAGGTGGGATACGGAGAAGTTATACGCTCAGCACGCAAGCGTAAGCACCTTACACAAGAACAACTTGCAGAAAAGATATGTGTATCGCGGTCAGCAATAT
>NZ_JADEVE010000245.1 GCF_016125955.1 Acetomicrobium sp. S15 = DSM 107314
TCCAGTGGGGAGGGTCTGGAAAGAGAAAGAACTGTCAAAACTTGGGGAAATATGTCTGAAGCACAACATAACTATCGTTTCTGATGAAATTCATTCAGACGTCATTTATCGAGGAAATGTCCGATGACGATCGTACTGCGCTCTTTGACGAACTGCCGGCTAAGACGGTGAAGAAACTCCTCCTCAAGCTGTCACCTGCAGAAAGGGACATTGCCAAAAAGACAGTCTCGCAATGGTATTCGGATGCCAAAAACTCCGGAAAACTTCAGAATATAGCATGAAAAAAGAACACCGTAAGCCAGATCTCCCTTTGCTCTGTTGCACAACTTCATAATTTTTTCAATGCTCAAGGCTAACCCCGAATTTTCGCCTGAGAAT
>NZ_JADEVE010000246.1 GCF_016125955.1 Acetomicrobium sp. S15 = DSM 107314
TTTCGTTTATCCGCCTACCTCGTGAGGTGGTTAAGTGCCAGCGCAGGGGCTTACCATAACGCTACAACAAACCTCCGCCATATCTTTTCTACTCGTCCATCAACCCCCTGTGTCTCAAAAGAGAAAACAACGCCTCCCTAAGCGTGCCGTTCTCGAGCGCCATCGTGACTGTGGCCTTAAACCATCCCTCCTTTGTGCCGCAATCGAGGCGCAATCCATGATACCGCAGCCCCCACACTACCTCCTCGCCGAGAAGTGACTTTATGGCATCTGTAAGCTGTAGTTCACCGCCGGAGCCCGGACGAAGGTTGTGTAGGTGATGAAATATCCTGGGCGAT
>NZ_JADEVE010000247.1 GCF_016125955.1 Acetomicrobium sp. S15 = DSM 107314
GCGCCAATTCCGGGAAGCGGATATCGTAACAGATAACACAGGCGGCCTTTATGTTATCGAGATCGAAAAGGCATCTCTTTTTGCCGCGGATGAAGTATTTGTCTTCTTCCATGAGCCTAATCAGGTGGATCTTGTCGGGAAAAACGCGATTTATGGCCCCCTATGAGGATCCTCTCCATGTCTGGCAGAGGGGAGCGGAAGCCTTAATACACGAGGTCCTGCGTTAGGCGTATATTTGGTATGCCCTTCATATAGCGCGTTAGCCCCCGCTTCTACGATATGCTTAGGCGTCGGAAACCCCGGCTCCCCTATACCGAGGCTGATAACGTTTTTATACT
>NZ_JADEVE010000248.1 GCF_016125955.1 Acetomicrobium sp. S15 = DSM 107314
TGGCGAACGGAGCCTTGCCGACCTTCACGCCAGGGGCTACGCTTTGGGCTACCTCCAAGAAGCGCTTTACCACCGGTTCTTCGGGTGAGGTGTCGGCTGGCGGCAGGTCGTTGTTTATCTTTACAGAGGCCTTAAAACCGCACACGGTTTGGCTGGCAGGAGACATAGTAGATGAGAGCGTCTATCAAGCCGAAGAGGAGAAACTGGCCGAAGAATTCTCCCGCCTCGAGGCTCCCTACGGGGTCTATGCCGTGACCGGCAACCACGAA
>NZ_JADEVE010000249.1 GCF_016125955.1 Acetomicrobium sp. S15 = DSM 107314
AAACACCCTTTACCAAAGGCGGACGAACCCTAAGGGGAGCGCTGCGAATTTTAACAGAGCCAGCCAGGGCCAGAATCATCCTGCGGGGGTATATGTGCCTCCACTCCGCCGCGAGAGAGCTCCTCGCTCCCTAATATACAGGCAAAACGCGCGCCGCTCGAAGAGGCAGCCTTGAGCTGGCTCCGCATACCCTTGCCCGCGTAATCCATATCGCACCGCGATCGTGGTTGTAGCGTTTGGAGCCATCATTTACGGATCGCTGCGGCTTCAATGGGGAATAGACCATTATTCGGTGGTATTCCTCATGGTTGCGGTCTTTTGCGGCCTACT
>NZ_JADEVE010000250.1 GCF_016125955.1 Acetomicrobium sp. S15 = DSM 107314
GAAGAGGCCGTCTCCAGGCGCATTGCCATCGCTTTCTCGTCCTCTTCGTGATCTAAGAATACATCGTTTGCCAGCACCGGCATGCCGAGCTCTTTGGCTACAGAGGGGACGACAGAGTGAGGCGTGGTTCGGCTGTCTACATCCTGACTTTTGTGCTCGCCTTCCAACTGTGGTTGGAAAAAGTCCCTCGTTCTCAAGGAAAGGTATGGGCCTTTGCCGTGGGCGAGGCGATCGTCGTCGCTGCTGTCATAGCTTTGACGTTCCGCTAC
>NZ_JADEVE010000251.1 GCF_016125955.1 Acetomicrobium sp. S15 = DSM 107314
AACCCCCCCGGTATGACCGCGCTGCCTCCCAAGGCAATCGGAAACAGCGTGTCCAATACGCGCTGGCCTGCCAAAAAGGAAATTTCAAGCCCGAGCTTCCTTGCCACTGGGCGAGGTTCTCTGACATGGACTATTGGGAGATCTTGCAATGTGACACGGTTCCAGAGATAGCCGATTACCTCCAGAAGGCTGAAGGGTATAAGGAAGGCCTGTCCACTCTGATCGCTGCCAATGCGCATAGGGCTGAGCGGCCGTGTCCGGATAGTAGCACTTTACGCGCTCCATGGGCACTCCAAGCTCCTCCGAAACGATTTGGGCATAAGCTGTGTATGCGCCCTGTCCCATGTCCATGGTCGCAGCCAAGACCTCCATCTCTCCATGACTGCCCAAAATATGCGATACGGCTTCTACGGCAATATGGATTTGGCCATCGTCGAAGCTGTGGCCGTAACCGAAGAAGGTCATCTCATTCCGTCGATAAGGGTGAGGATCGATGAGTGATATCACGAAACTTCCGGAAATTTCGTTTTGCGAGACAGACACACGGATTGTTGAAGCGGAGGTTATCGCCAAATATGAATC
>NZ_JADEVE010000252.1 GCF_016125955.1 Acetomicrobium sp. S15 = DSM 107314
TCCCGAAGGTGAGCCACCATTTTTGATCGATGCGGGAATGCGGGTTCGCTTTCGCAGTATAGACCCAAAAGAGTATGAGGAAATAGCAGCCAAAGTTGCTGCCAAAAAATACAAACCACAAATTTTAACGAAAAGCGGTGATGCAAAGTGATCTTTTAAGTATCGTCACCTGGGCTTCTTACGACCGTGCAAGACTTAGGCCGTTGGGGTTACCAAGGTAAACTTGATAGTAGCGACCGGACACAACAATTACGCCATGAATAAGGGCGTGGAGCAGGTGGCTAAAGAACATATCAAAGGCGAAGACGTGGACGAAGGCGTATTGAATC
>NZ_JADEVE010000253.1 GCF_016125955.1 Acetomicrobium sp. S15 = DSM 107314
GGCGCATTGTCCTTGTAGGGCCCTTCGTGAAGTCCTCGAAACCGGCAAAAGCGTCGAAGTAAAGGGGCAGAGGAGGAGTGTGGTCGCTGCAGCCTGTATTTCGATCCCAAAGACAGATGCCGCCTCCTGGCTGTGCCGATAAAAGTGAGGGGAAAATGTGAGTATATCCTTGCCGCCTGGAGCATCCAAAGGATGGCGTAATGGGATGTTTCTTTCAACGAGGTTTTTACCATGGCCTTGCTAGCGAAGCCACTCATGCCAGGAAAGCCCTTTTATCGCATGGGTAGTGAGCGTTATGATCACTTTGTTCCAGCGCACCAAAATATCGGGATGGTGTCCCTCGTCTTCGGCCAAAGCGCCCCATAAAGCAATTAAAGGCCTGTTCCATTTGAAAACGTGGAAATAAAACTACGTCGTATAAAAAGCCATCCGTTTTACA
>NZ_JADEVE010000254.1 GCF_016125955.1 Acetomicrobium sp. S15 = DSM 107314
TGTAAAAACAATGTTCGTTCCAAGCATAATGTTTTGCAATAAATCCACAAACACTGCGCATTAACCTCCATTCATCAAAGATGAAGTTCAAGCCACTCAACTACGTAAAAATAAATCCAAATAAACCCTCTGGCAAAAGAATATTAAGAATTCTTGAGAATACAATATAAAGAAACAAACCTCCCCCTTCCCCGAAGAAGTACAACTTGCCCTTTCTCTGTAGCTTTTCGCCGACGGAAGTTATTTTCTCCCCATCTTCCTGTGCCAGAATGGACTACATCGGCCAATTCCAGCAGTTCGGAACGGTTCAACAGGCCAGTTATCGGCTTATTGGCCCATTCGCGGGGCAAGTTCAAAAACTTTTCAAGAGCGCTGTT
>NZ_JADEVE010000255.1 GCF_016125955.1 Acetomicrobium sp. S15 = DSM 107314
AGCCTGACCAAATAATCGCCGCTGGGCAAACGCTCCACAGCCTTCACAGGAAAAGCCGCAGGCTGGCCGCTTTTAGCCATAACGCTGGCCACAAAGCGCGCGAGGCTGCCCCCTTCGTCGAGAGAAACTTCGAGGCAGACGCGCCCAATACACTCTGGGTAGGCGACATAACGCAACACCCCACAAGCGAGGGCTGGCTATATTTGGCTGTACTGTTAGATGCCTTCTTTAAGAAAGGTAATCGGTTGCTTCTTGAGGGAGCCGTATAACGTCTCTGGGTCAGGGCAGCGTAGAATATCTCCGTGGAATAATCGGTGGTTCCCCCGCCAGGCATGGAACTGCTCGAAATTACGCCCGGATAACGCACGCCTCGCGTATCTACACCGTATTTCTTGAAATAAT
>NZ_JADEVE010000256.1 GCF_016125955.1 Acetomicrobium sp. S15 = DSM 107314
GATTATCCAGAGCAAAGACCGCTACCTCAACGCCTTTTTGCATTAATCCTTTAGTCAGACCTCTGACGCTTCGAGCAGGTCCACCCCAATTATGTGAAAGGCTGGCCGCTACATGAAGGTTGGATTTGAAGTCGAAGGCAGGCTCAAGGAAGTCGTATACAGGAACGGGCGATACTTCGATCTCGTTTGGATGGGGTTGACCAAAAAAGGGTAATCCCTTTTAGGCCCATGTCTTTCATCAGGCGCTCCACAGTGCACCTGAGCCACTTTAATGCCCTCTCGATTGAGAGGTCCTACATACTTTCCTAGCTCCGTAGACTCAGGAATTCCT
>NZ_JADEVE010000257.1 GCF_016125955.1 Acetomicrobium sp. S15 = DSM 107314
ATATCCCTGGCGTTGCGCTTTTATTAGTTATATCAGTTGTTTCTACGTTTTTAGCAGAAATGCTGCCTAACTATATCGGCAGGGTTTTTATTGCTGTGCTACGTGGTATAGATGCCGCTCGTCTGCGACGCGTTTGAAATAAGGCTTGTAAACGTCCACAGTGAAAACGCTGCAGGCAGCGTGAAGTTGTGAATCTGCCGTAGAGAAGGCTGCTGCCATTGCACCGGCTCCCTCAAAGGCAACCTGGGATACTTTGATGTCAGCAGCCTCTTCCAACCGTCTGACTGCTATGTAGTCGTCACCCCCCCAGGCCGGAATTGGATACAGTTACTTTCCTTGGGTTTTTGCGGGCGTAATC
>NZ_JADEVE010000258.1 GCF_016125955.1 Acetomicrobium sp. S15 = DSM 107314
AGGTTGGGCTCCTTGGAGCGCGACGCCCGAAGACGTTCAGTCGATCATGGAGGCGGTCATACCTCAAGAACGGTATTATGGTGCCCACCTCAACATCATAGAGCACGGACGCCATATATGCACGGCGCGCTTTTGCGCAGCCTCCTGAACGCGGTTTTCGCCTATCGCATCCACGCCGGCGCGCACAACTTCGATCATCTCCTCCACGCTTCGACCCTTTGAGACGGCCACGAGGCGAACCTATCGATGTCATCTCCTATGAAGGCCCCTTCGGCGTGGGTTACGGCGTGGCCCTTTGGCAACCAGCGACAGCAGAAAAAAAGACAAGGGATGATTTGTCACCGCACGTGAGGCTGGCGCGATATCTTCCTATGATATGACGAGGGAGGCATGCGTCACCAAACTCATGTGGGCTTTGGGACATTCGAGCGATGTGGAAGATATAAGACGCATTGTTCACATGAACGTATCAGGGGAAATATCGATT
>NZ_JADEVE010000259.1 GCF_016125955.1 Acetomicrobium sp. S15 = DSM 107314
TTCGTCTACCTCTTCTTCCTCTGGCGACGGGGCAAGCCCCAAGAGATAAAAAAGGCGTCTTATCATGATATTTCTCACCCCTCAAAGGGCCTTTTGAGGTCGAATATGGCGCGTCCTATCCGCACCATAGTGCTTCCCTCCTTTACCTTGATCCCAACAGCAGGTCTGGCAAAAAAGTGACAACCGGTGGGAAGAGGGTAATCACGATGAGGGCAGCAAAAAGGGGGATAAAAAAGGGCAAACAGGCTCTCGCTATTCTGGTCGATGGAGTACCTTACTATAACGCTACATACGGTGCCGGAGCTGCCGCTTATGACTTAAGGTCCATACCCGTGGACGATATAGAGCGGATAGAGGTCGTTAAGGGCGCGGGGTCGGCTCTTTACGGCTCCA
>NZ_JADEVE010000260.1 GCF_016125955.1 Acetomicrobium sp. S15 = DSM 107314
GTTCGTCGTCCGGGGCTGACGGCGTGGCCAGCTCTTCTATCTCGTCGAAGCTCTCCTCCACACGATGAAGGGCCTTCTTGCGCAAAAACGAGATCATAGCATTGCGAACGCAAGAATGTCGTTTTCCCTGAGCCGCTCGGACCCAGAAAACAGAAGAACTATCCTGCCTGCACGGAAAGCGTTACTTCCTCGAGGGCTATAGCGTCACCGAAGCGCTTGCATAACCCTGTTGTATACACTTGTCACTGGGCAATAGGGCTCCTGCCCCACATAGCGATCCGTGATGCCCAATGCCGGTACAACATACTGACCAAAGATGGCGACGTCCAATAAA
>NZ_JADEVE010000261.1 GCF_016125955.1 Acetomicrobium sp. S15 = DSM 107314
TGCCTGCTATCCTGGTGTTGATGACTTCCTTTACCAGGATTATTGTGGTGTTGTCCTTTGTGCGAAGTGCTCTGGCTACGCAGCAAACCCCCCCTAACCAGGTCCTAATTGGTTTAGCACTTTTTTTAACCTTATTTACCATGGCGCCGGTCTACCAGCAGGTAAAAACGCAAGCAGTAGACCCTTATCTGGCCCAGCGCATTTCCCAAGAGGAAGCTTTGGAGAGAGCTTCCGGGCCTATTAAGCAGTTCATGTTTAAACAAACCCTGGAAAAAGATCTGGCGCTCTTTGTTAACATGTCTAAAATGGACAGGCCAAATAGCAAGGAGGATATACCGCTTACGGTTTTAATC
>NZ_JADEVE010000262.1 GCF_016125955.1 Acetomicrobium sp. S15 = DSM 107314
GATGTTTGTGTGACCCAAAAGCCTGAGAACGGAGAGGGATAAGATGGCCACGAAGACCGTAGGCCACGGAAGCGCTCCTAACCTCAGAGCCACATAGGTAGAACTTGCCGTCACAACCTAAAAATGCTCCAAAGGAAACGCCGGCGAGGGTATAAAAAACGACGACCAAAGCGACATAGACGGCCGTCTTCCTTGTGCCAATGACGCTTCGGATGACGAGCATGCTCGGCAGAGAGATCGCCGGCCCTGCCAATAAAAGCGAGAGAGCAGGACCCTTGCCCATCCCCGCGCCGACGAGCGCCTGCAAGATGGGCACCTCCGTCAAGGTGGCAAAGTA
>NZ_JADEVE010000263.1 GCF_016125955.1 Acetomicrobium sp. S15 = DSM 107314
TTCGCTAAAAGAGCTCGACAAATGGCCCGAACGGGTGAAGATGATGCAGGAAAACTGGATCGGCCGCTCTGAAGGAGTGCGCCTATCTTTCCCCGTGGAGGGTATCGACGCCTCAATAGAGGTGTTTACAACCCGCGTCGCCTATACCTCGATAGTCGCCCACGCGGTATTCGCCTGACTCTAAATACCCTTTCAATGCGCCTCTAATCTCTTCGACGTCAGGAAAAGTGATGGTCTGCACCTCATCGAGAGCGACGTAGTCATACCTA
>NZ_JADEVE010000264.1 GCF_016125955.1 Acetomicrobium sp. S15 = DSM 107314
GGGTGTTTTTGGACTTAAAGCTCCATGACATACCCAACACCGTCAGAGGCGCAGTCGAGGCGTTGTGCAATATGGGCATCTGGGCCGTAACCGTCCATATTGCCGGGGGCAGGGATATACTCTCCCGGATCATCTGGGGTGCACGAATATCGCTTTTGATCCAGGTGAGCTCCGTCATTGTGGCACTCCTTGTGGAAATCTCCCTCGGCGCCCTCGGTGGATATTTTGGCGGCAAGCTCGACGAACTTATCATGCGCTTCATGGACATACTGCTCGCATTTCCTGGGATGCTTTTGGCGTTGGCCATT
>NZ_JADEVE010000265.1 GCF_016125955.1 Acetomicrobium sp. S15 = DSM 107314
GATCTCGGCAACTTCAACTACAAAGATTTCCATCATTGGATAGGGGCCATGGGGACGCTCTGTATTTCGGTCAGACCTGGCTCGCCTATAAAAGATGGTCATGACTTGATCAAATTTCTCAAGGAAAAGGGCGTACTCCAAGGCATAGCGAAAGCACTCTTTGCCTTGCTGGGTGGATTGGCCGGTTACCAGATCGCTCAATATATACAGCAGAACCAATGGCTTTCGGCTATCGAACAAGCCCGCAAAGATATTAAAGCGGGACTTTAGGGACTCGTCGCGTTGTTTATTGGATGGGAGAGATCTCTCCCATCCAATTTTCAAAAGTTTTAGGCGAGAAGGAATGATTCGTGTGACGAAAGAAAAATATCGTTCTTTTTGTGATTCATGCGTGAAATGGCTTTTCCCTATTGCTATGGCGATTTGTTCTGTTATGCTCCTTGTCGCCATTATTCATGTTATAATGCGATATGTTTTCAAAAGCCCGCTTTCGTGGTCCGAAGAATTCTTGAGGTTCGCGATTGTTTGGTTTACCATGATAAGCGCGGCTATTCTGCATCATAACAAGGGGCATATTGGCCTTATCATCTTTCGCGATATGCTCCCAAGGAAGCTTCGCGCTTTTTGTATAAGGGTTGTTCCATTCATGGCAGTAATTGCCACGGCCTCTGTGGCTGTAAACGGGATCCTTCTCCTTTTCAAGACATACAAACAGATCACACCAGCATTGAACATTTCTGTCGCCATACCTTATGCTGCTATTCCTATAGGGTGTTTTTTCATGACCCTCTTTGGCATTGGTCATATTCTGGAAATTTCTTTAAGCGATAAGTTGCCGGAGAAAAAAACCGTGCCTGAGACGACCGAGAAGGGTGGGGAATGTAATTTATAGCGTGCGCAGAGAACACGAAGACACAATATTTACTGATGATGTAGAAAACCTCACAATATGGCTCCCAAACAGCCGTTTTGGAGGATTGTTAACGGTACCCAGATTCCCTGTGCCCAGTCCCAATTTTGTCGACTCTGCTTTCTGTGCCCCTATAGGTTCCCCTCTTCTGCGAGAGATTGCTCGTGGGAAGAACAAAGCCTCCGTCGTTGTTTCAGATGCAACGCGAAACGTTCCCACTTCATCAGTTCTTCCTCGGATCCTCGAAGAGCTCGAACTTGGTGGGATTAAGAGGGAAAACATCGCTCTCGTTGTGGCTACGGGTGTTCATCGCCCAGCTACAAAACAGGAGATGAAAACAATCACAGGGGAGAGCTTATGGGGGAAAGTTCGAATTCAAAACCATGATCCTTATACTCCGACGCTCCTTGCCAGCATAGGGACAACATCTCGTGGGACACCCGTAGAGGTTAATAGAGTTGTTAGGGAGTCAGACCTTCGGATAGTGGTGGGAAAGGTAGAACCCCATGAATTTGCGGGGTTTTCCGGCGGAAGAAAATCGGTGCTGCCGGGTGTTTCCTCTGAGCGTACCATCTTAATAAATCATCGTCCAGAGATGGTACTTCATCCATCTTCGACCATTGGAGTCCTAGAGGGCAATCCTATAAGTGAAGACATGTTAGAAGCAGCGCAGATGCTAGGGATTCAATTCTGCGTGAACTTACTCTCAGATGCTGAAGGTGCTCCATTTTCTATTTTTTGTGGCGACCTTGAAAAAAGTCATTCTCAAGCCGTGCTTGCTTTAAAGAAATATATCGCCCTTCCGCTGGAAAAACGGCTACGAATCGTTGTTACAACCCCAGGTAATCCTTTAAATATCAATCTTTACCAAAGCGTCAAGGCAATCATTGCAGCTGCTCCTATAATGGAAAGAAATGGCGTCCTTATTCTTTATTCTCAATGCACTGAAGGCGTAGGATCTGATGATATGCTACGTCCATTCATGATGGGAGCAACTTTCGATGACATCATAAGATACCTAAATGAAAATTATCGTATTCAGATGGATCACTCCCTTCTTTTATGTAAAATTCTTCAAATGGGACTGCGGATCATCCTTGTTTCTAGGAATATAGATCCTGAAATTGCGAAACGCGTGAAGCTTATTCCGGCGAATTCCTTAGATATGGCCTTAGAAATGGCCTCTGAGTTAGTCGGAGGGAATGAAAAAATCTATTTTCTTCCATGCCCTCAACGATTTCTTCCATTCATCACGGAAAAGGATCCTTGCAGAGAAAGTGAAAATGGAAGTTGCGACTGACGTTGTTATAATAGGAGCGAGCTTCATCTAACCAAGATCGTGAGGCTTCAAGTAGCGACACGAGTGCTCCTCCTCAGTAAGACGATATTGGGGCGTGTAATAGCTTTGAAATTAAGGAGTCTTTAAAGCCTGATTTATAAGGAGATTGAGCCGTGAGCTTGTTGTTAATATAGTGTACAATTACCAACTAAACAACAAAGATTAAATTTAAAGGAAGGAATGTAGTGAGTAAAGTTTGTTGAGGAGATGGATGGTATGTTACTTAAAATGGTCATATGATTTTCGATTTGAAGCTAACTTAGAGTAAAGATAGGCTACATAATATATAAGTAGTGTTATATTTAGATGTTTATTAAAAAGTCCGTTAAAATTCAGAGATAAGTTAATAGGGGGCGGTGAAGTTTATGTATTTTGGTAATGAGAAGTTCAAAATTACAAAAATCGTTGCTCGGGAGATTTTAGACTGTCGGTTTAATCCTACTATTCAAGTGGATGTCTGGGCTGGCGATGGCATTTTTGGGCGGGCAGACGTTCCCGCAGGCCGATCTAGGGGCGAGAAGGAAGCATGGGAGATTCGCGATGGCGATAAAAGGGTGTTCGGAGGCCTCGGCGTTCAGCAAGCCATAAGGAATATCCACGAAGTCATTGCTCCGGCCCTTATTAGTATGGATGTCCGAGATCAACGAAGCATTGATCTGGCTATGATTAAGCTTGACGGCACACCAAACAAACAAAAACTGGGTGGAAACGCCATCATCGGAGTCTCCATGGCCGTTGCAAGAGCTGCAGCATGTGGATGTGGCCTTCCTCTCTACCGTTATCTAAACGCAAATGCTCATGTTTTGCCGGTCCCACTTCTGAACTATATCAATGGCGGGCGCCTTACGTCGAATGATTTGGACTTCCAAGAAATTTGCATCTTTCCGGTCGGAGCGGAGACATTCAGGGAGTCCATGATTATCGGATGGGATGTGTATAACGCGCTACGCGAGATTCTTTCAAGTAAATACGGGAAGCTGGCGGTCAACGTAGGAGATGAAGGAGGGTTCGCCCCCCCCATCGTGAGCGTTAAAGAAGCTATGGATAACCTTGTAAGGGCCGTAGAAATTTCTGGACACTCCGATAAGATTGTGTATGGTTTTGACTGTGCTGCAACGCATTTCTACGATAAAGAGAAGGACATGTATAAACTGGAAGGAGAATATAGAACTCGTGCAGAACTTTTAGGGTTCTACAAAGATCTTGTTAAAAGCTATCCAGTTGCTTCTATGGAGGATCCATTTGCTGAAGACGACATTGAAGGGTTTGCGATGGCAGCAAAAGAGCTGGGGATTCAGATTGTGGGGGACGATTTTCTGTGTACCAATCCTAAACTTATTCGCGAGCGAGCCGATTATTGCAACGCCCTTTTGCTCAAATTCAATCAGGTGGGAACGCTTTCTGAGACCCTTGATGCTGCAGAAAGTTCATATCGCCATCAATTTGGGATCATGGTTTCTGAGCGATCCGGAGAGACAGAGGACCCTATCCTCGCCGATGTTACGGTAGGCATTAATGCTGGGCAGATTAAAACTGGAGCCACACGCTCGGAACGGACTGCAAAATACAATCGTCTTCTTGAGATAGAATCTGAGCTCGGAGAAGCAGCTGTTTACGCCGGAAGACACTTTAGAAACCCTTTCTAAAATTCTAAAAAGTGAAAAAGGGGCTGGAATATCTCTAGCCCCTAATTTTAAAAATTCCCTTGGAGATGAAATAATCATTATGAATTACTTCAAAAATTCAGAACATATCCTTTCTCAAGGAAACAGAGCAATGCGAACAGAGGCCTTGGATGTTTTAAATGCAGGGCTTGATCGTGCAAATCCCGAAAGGGCTACCTATAATCTCGTGCGACTGGAAGGGGATGCGATCTTCATTGGAGGGAAGTCATATCCCTTGAAATCTTTTAAAAATATTTATGTGTTTGGTGCAGGCAAAGCGACATTTTCAATAGCTAAGGCTCTCGATAATATACTTGGAGATCGTATTACAGAAGGAATCGTCATATGTAAGGATGGCCAGGAAGGTTCCCTCGTCAATATCCGACTCTGCATTGCCAGTCACCCTATCCCTGACGAAAGAGGAATGCGAGCAGCAGAGGAAATACTTGCCCTTGCTCGTAAAACAGGCCCTGGAGATCTTGTCTTTGCTTGTTTTACTGGCGGTAGTTCGGCACTTATGCCATTCCCTGTATCTGAAATAACACTCGAGGACAAAAAGCGAGCGAATGAGATTCTGCTAACATGTGGCGCTAATATTGTTGAAATTAACGCTGTCCGAAAGCACCTTAGTTGCATCAAAGGTGGGAAATTGGCCCAAGCCGTTCATCCTAAAGCCTTCCTAGTAAATATCACAGTTTCTGACGTTATTGGAGACCCTTTAGACTACATCACCGATCCTACTGTTCCCGATACATCAAGTTTCAAAGATGCTCAGAATACGATGGATAAGTATAGTTTGTGGGATAAAATGCCCCACTCTATTAGCACCTATTTAAAGAATCCGCCCCTTAATAGAGAAACACCCAAGTCCCTGGATACTCATAGAATTGAAAGCTATATCGTGGTTAAGGGAGATGCAGCATGCTTAGGTGCGGAGCAACGAGCAAAAGAGCTTGGATACGAGACAACAATACTCTCCACCATGTTTGAGGGAGAGAGCCGGGAACTTGGAAGAACATTTGGCTTCATTGGAAAGGAAGTTTTTTGGAATTCTCGGCCCCTTGAGGCTCCTTGTGCCTTTATTGGTGGTGGGGAAACTATTGTAACCATTCAGAACTGTTGTAAGCGAGGTCTTGGTGGGCCCAATCAGGAGTTCGCCTTAGGCGGTGCCATAGAAATCAAAGATTTGAGGAATACAGTGATGGCTGGGTTGGATACAGATGGCACCGATGGTCCTACTCCTTATGCTGGTGGAATATGCGACGAAACCTCTGTGCATCGTGGAATGGAATTGGGCATAGATTTGTTCATGGCCCTTCAGAATCACGATGCATCTCATGCGCTGCTCGCTATTGGAGATATCCTTGAAACTGGAAACACGGGAACAAACGTAAACGATTTAAAGATCATGTTGATTCGATTGATATTATAATTAACCACCCAAGAGGGATAACTATGGTAAGGAAAATTATTTTTGCTGATTCTTTTCATCTTACTGAGGAAGCAAAACAAGAGATCAGTAGCTTGGGCACTATAGTTTCCTTGTCCCTCCATCAGCGAGGGCAGCTTCTTCTTGAAAGCGAGAACGCGGATATCATTGTTGCGGAGTATGCGGTAATAAACGAAGAACTTATAGAAAGGGCCAAAAACCTTAAAGGAATAGTCGTTTATGGTGTGGGAGTAGACCACGTTAATCTTAACGCTGCCTCAAAGCGAGGGATTCCAGTGGGAAATTGTCGTGGTGGAAATGCTGAAGCCGTTGCAGAACTTGCCTTATCGCTGATGCTTGAGTGTATCCGCTGGACTGGACGGGCCAATGAATACGTGCGGTCGGGGAAATGGAAGTTTGCCGATAGTGCCTACCTGCCCACATGGGTAATGGGCCGAGAAATGAAAGGAAAAAAACTTGGAATTGTTGGTGCAGGAGCTATTGGAACCCGTATAGGAGAATTGGCAGAAGCCTTTGGGATGACTGTTTGTGTTACATTAGGAAGAAAGAAAAGCCATCCCCGTTTTCCGTGGCTCCCCCTCGAAGAGTTGCTTCCTCGTTCGGATATAGTCTCAATTAACGTTCCATTGGTTCCCGAAACTAGGGGTCTATTCTCCCGCGAGCTTTTTCCCCTTATGAAAGAAGGCTCTATTCTTATAGTTACTTCCCGTGGCGGAATTGTGGACGAAGTTGCATTGGCAGAAGCGCTCCTTTCTGGTCGTATAGCTGGGGCTGGCCTTGATGTTTTCGCGCGTGAGCCAATTCCACAAAATTCCCCCCTCTTTTCTGTTCCGAATATCGTGTTGACCCCCCACATGGGAGGGTCAACAGAAGAAGCTGTGAGTAATATCTCCAATATTGTCGTAGAATGCTGTAAACGTCTACTCGAAGGAAAGCTTCCTATCACAACGGTTAATTTGGAACTGCTTCAACAATATGGATACTATAGTGAGTATGCTGAAAAATCTGTATTGTAGGTACACTATTAACAATATAACTCGCAAAATATAAAGGAAGCCGCCTTATTCTTATTTGTCGTTTTATACAAAGTAAGAGGACAGATGGAAGTAAATTTAGCGACTTTCCTGGCAATTTTATAATTTAGTCTAAAACTAAATTAGAAAATTGCTCTAAAGTACATTTTATCGTAGTAATGTGAGCTTGTTACACAACTAAATCCAGATTGCGAACAACCAGGGCTAAAATGTTGTAAAATGAAAATATAGATTGACAAAAAAATAATCGGAGATAAAATAATTGAGAAAAAGGGGTGGTGGTCTTTGAGCAGAGCTCAATGAATGGTTGATCAAAGGCTTCTGGTAGTACAGTGAAGGTTATTATAGGAAGTTTGGGATCCATATGTAAAAATGGTGCAATCCCTGGGCGATGTCCTAATCATGTGAAAGAAAGGGGGTTGATAAGGAGTGAAGGAAAGTTCCGAGGATTGGTGTCATCCGTTTAGAGTAGCGCAAATTTTGATAGCAAAAGGGGGTAGTTAGTGATGCGGCGTAAAGCGTTAGCCATTCTGTTTGTGGGTTTATGCATGGTGGTATCTATTTATGGTGGGCAAAAAGCAGAAGGGAAGCCTATAGTGTTAAGATGGGGTCATGTGGTCACAGAAGACACACCTTTACATATCTCCGCTTTGCGGATGGCTGAGATAGTTGAGCAAAGAAGTAATGGCCAAATTAAGATTGAAATTTATCCAAACTCCCAATTGGGCACTAATCCTCAGATGGTTGAAGCCCTACAAGTCGGAGCGCTGGATATGCATATGCCTGCATGGGCTGTGATGTATGGCTTTACAACTACAGAGAAGACAAAGCTGTTAGACCTCCCCTATCTGTTCAAGAATGAAAAAGCTGCGGAAGCCGTGATAGATGGCGAGATTGGCGAGGAGCTCCGTAAAAGCTTTGAAGAAGTGGGCATTATTGGGTTGGGTTGCTGGACTCAAGGTTGGCGACACGTGACAGCCAATAAAGAGATCCGCAAGCCCGAAGACTTTAAGGGCCTCAAGATTCGCACGATGGAGAGCGAGTTGCACATGGACCACTTTAAGACCTTAGGCGCTAGTCCTGTGCCGATGGCCTTCTCTGAGGTATTTACGAGCCTTCAACAAGGCGTGATTGACGCCCAAGAAAATCCTTATACCAATATTTATACGATGGGGTTTTACCGGGTTCAGAAATATATCAATCAAACTGCACATCTATATGACCCAACTGCAATATTGATGGCTAAATCTACGTGGGATAGGTTGAGCGACGAGCAAAAGAAGATAATTAAAGAGGCAGAACGCGAAGCCAGGGTATACGAAAGAGAGCTTACCAGAAAGAACGATACCGAAGTGAAAGAAAAACTTAAAGATTATGGTAATATAATTATAGAATTAACTCCAGAAGAGCGTACTGCGCTTAGAGAGGCAGTTCAACCTATGTATGATAAGTGGACACCCAGGATAGGCAAAGAGCTGCTCCAGAAGGTTGTCGAGGCTCAGAAAGACTTTTAGATGAGAGGCGCGTTAGGGGGCAGTTCCCAACCCCCTAACGCTAATGTTTGGCAAAAGGGAGGTACGGCATTTGTTTGTAAAAAAATTGTTGCTTTGGCTAGACAACAAATTTGAAACAACTCTTATTGCTTGGATAATGGCGGCAATGCTATTAATTTCAACCGTTCAGGTTTTTACTCGCTACTTACTAAGCTATTCATTTTCCTGGGGTGAGCAAGCGGTCAGGCTTGGTTTTGTCTGGATCACTCTGTTAGCGGTAAGCCTTGCCGCTAAAAAGGGTATGCACCTTAAGGTTGAAGCGGCCATAGTTTTCCTTCCCAAGAAGATTGCAGGTGCTATTCAGATGTTTTCTGACGTCTTTACCATTGCCTTTAGCCTTTTGCTTTCTTGGTGGATCTTGAAATTCGCGATTGTGCAGTTTAAGGTTGGACAGGTTTATGCCGCCATACCCTGGCTTCCTGTGGGGGTAATGTATGTGGCAGGCGTCCTTGGCTTGTTCGGTTTGGCCGTTAGGACATTTGAAGTCCGGTTTTGGCCCCGCATTCGACAATTGGCGAAAAGATAAGGGAGAGTGAATCATGGCTGCGCTTCTGTTTATCTCATTGTTCGTATTGATGTTTCTTTCTGTTCCTATAGCGCTAGCGTTAGCGGCGTCCTCGGCCTTGGTGGGTTACATTTACTATCCTCAGCTTAACCTCGTAGCTTTGCTTGCCCAGGCGATAGTGACCACCGCCGACTCGTTTCCGTTGATGGCAATACCTTTCTTCATGTTAGTGGGAACGTTTATGGACAAAAGCGGGTTATCGACAGAGGTAATTGATGCCGCTGAGGCGCTTGTGGGAGATATCCCTGGTGGGCTTGGTGCGTCCACTGTCGTTGCGTGTATGATCTTTGCTGCCATTTCAGGCTCTGGACCAGCGGTGGTCGCTGCTCTGGGCACAATTTTGGTCCCTGCAATGGTGGGAAGGGGATATTCTGCCAGTTATGCTGGTGCCCTTACAGCAGCTGGGGCTACTATAGGACCTGTAATACCTCCTAGTATCCCAATGATCGTTTACAGCGTGGTTGTGGGTGTCTCGACGGTAGCCATGTTTACGGGCGGTTTTCTACCAGGAATTCTGATGGGTTCGTTTCTTATTTTAGTTAACTATCTTATCGCTAAGAAGCGCGGATACGCGGGAAAACCAAGAGAAGGCGGCTTCTTAGGAGCTCTAAAGCAGTGCTGGGGTGCTCGTTGGGCGTTATTGCTTCCTTTCATTATACTTGGCGGCATTTATGGTGGGCTTTTTACTCCTACGGAAGCGGCAGTGGTTGGTTCATCTTATGCCTTGGTGATTGGGGTGCTTAAGAAAACTCTTAACATTGGCAAGATAAAGGACGCCATGGTGGAAGCCGCATTGCTTTCTTGTCTCGCCATGTTTGTTCTTGGAGGGGCAACCACATTTGGTCGCCTCCTCATGCTCGAAAGAATACCGCAAATGCTTGCGCAACAAATGTTGGGTCTTACAAAGTCGCCCCTTATTATTATGGGTTTAATAATGGTCTTTCTCCTAATCACTGGTTGTTTTATTGATACGATATCCAACGTGGTTTTGTTTGCTCCACTGTTCGCACCTGTCGCCAAGGCCTTAAATTATGACCTTGTGTTCTTCGGCGTTTTAATGACGGTAAATTTGTGTATTGGTATGATTACTCCACCTGTGGGAGTTAACCTTTATGTGGCACAAGGGGTATGTAAAGCCCCATTTGATCAAGTGATCAAAGAAAGCATTCCTCTACTATTTACACTTATTGGAAGCATGGTAGTAATGCTTTTGTTTCCCGAGCTTGTGCTATTTTTGCCTAGAGCGTTAGGTTTGTTGCGTTAAATATGCTTAAGAATAGATGCTTGTATAGCGTAATTTGCGCTTTGCGCTTTATCTATGACTTATAACGAAAAGGGGTTAATATAAATGACATCTGAAGAAGTAACCTTGGCTCAGGCTTTAGTGCGCATTCCGAGTGAAAATCCTATTGGAACGGAGAAGGAAATCGGGAAGTTTATTACCAATTGGCTTTCCCGCATCTCCAATGTCGAGGCAAAAGAGTATGAAGTTCAACGCGATCGCTTTAACATTGTAGCTATACTCCGAGGCAGACAACATCATGCAGGCTTGGCTTATGTTGCCCATATGGATACCGTTCCGGTCGGTATGGGCTGGAGTGAGGATCCTTTTGGCGGGACCATAAAGGGCAACGCTCTTTACGGGCGAGGTTCTGTGGACATGAAAGGTGGCTTAGCAGCTGCTATGGTTGCATTTAAACGCGTGGCGGAGTCGGGGCAACAACCGCAAGAAGATTTCCTTTTTTGCGCTACTGTTGACGAAGAGGGCATGGAAATGTTAGGTGCTGTTGATTTGGCAAACCGAGGCTTAATAGATAGAGAGACGGTAGTCTTGGCCCCAGAACCTAACAGCCTGACGCTCACTGTGGAGCACAAGGGTGTCGTTTGGTATGAAATCGAAGCTATTGGTAAGAGCGCTCATGCCGGCAACCCTCAAATGGGTGCTGATGCTGTCTTGGCTACGGGGCAAGCCATTGTTGCGCTTAAAAATCTTATCGAGAAACTGCCTTATGAAAGTGAATATCTGGGTCGTTCGACTATCACTTTTGGACGAGTCGAAGGTGGCACAAAGACCAATGTGGTGCCAAACTACGCTCGTTGCGAGATCGATGTCCGGATTGTCGAGCCTATGAGTATTTCTCAGCTTACAGAGCTTATAACCAAAACAGTAAATGACACCATTGTCGACTCCGGTATTAGTTTCCACGTTCGTCATATCAATATCGACCGGCCACCTGTGAAGGCTGAGAGTGATTGTGCCTTTGTTAATGAAATTAAAGCAGCTTTTAGGGGTCGCACTGGCCGAGGAATCGAAATTTGCGGTTTTCCGGCTTATACAGATGCCGCTATCATAAGTGCTCGGACAGGTAATCGATACTGCTATGTTTTTGGTCCGGGCGCTCTTAAAGATGCGCATACCGTGGATGAGCACATCATAGTTGATGAAATTGAGATAGCAACTGATGTGCTTACAGCAACAGCAGAAAGAGTGCTTTTTGGCAAATAAGAGAAATCGTGACTCAAAATAATAGCCCATAGAATAGCGTAATAATGCTAATGATAGGAGAAATGAATATAATGCGTTTGATAAAAATTATAAGACAAGGCCATAAGTTATGAGTTGTTTAGCTAAGCTATAATGGTGGTGATGAGTAAAAATATAGTGCCAGTGCGACAAAATGTAGGAATGTAGATTTTAAATCTGTGCAAAACCTTGGTATTTTTAACAATTACTGCTTAATAGTTGGTTATTTTACATAGGAACGAGCAATTTGTTAGGCAATAAGTGTAGTTTACAGAAGGAGTTTACGAAATGTCAAAAGCAGCACACATGAATTTGCGTGCGGTTCTAAGCGCAATACCTATGATAGATACTCATAGTCATGTTATGGGTTTGCAGGAAATGCGTAGGAACTCCGTTAATCTGTTTAAAATCTTTGGCAATACATATGCACGCTTAGATTTTATTTCTGCTGGTATGTCAGCATCTGTGTGGGAATTTAACGACAATCTGGAGAATTTTTGGCCACTTTTTAAGGAATATCAACCCTTTGTGCAACATACTGCCTATTATCGCGCCACGATCCGAGCATTGCAAGGCTTATATGGGCTTAAAGAAGAGACAATCACAGATGATAATTGGCAGGTATTGTCGGAGCGCGTTACCAGGGCATATCAAAGAAATGACTGGTATCATTATGTCCTTAAAGAACGTGCTAACGTTAATGTGGGCATGCTTGATATGTTTTGGAGTGTGGATTATTTTTGCCATGATCCTTCTTTGTTCAGACCAATATTGCGTGCTAATCCTTTGATCTTAGGACGACAGTATATATATAAGTTTAAAGGCAAGGCGCACTATACCTCCATAGAAGAAATAGCTCAGGCGTTTGATGGCAATCTTAAAACTTTTGAGGGTTATCTTGATCTCGTTCGAACAGTGATTAAGGGGTACAAGGCTGTTGGTTCACCTGCTGTGAAGATTGCAACGGCTTATGAAAGAACCTTAGAGTTTCTGCCCGTTAGTCGGGACGAAGCTGCACATCTTTATGTTAGCGAACCCCAAAGGCTCACACCCGAGGAAGAGCGGCGTCTCCAAGATTTTATGGCGCGTTTTGTA
The DNA here is from genome assembly GCF_016125955.1 of Acetomicrobium sp. S15 = DSM 107314. Taxonomy (NCBI): domain Bacteria; kingdom Thermotogati; phylum Synergistota; class Synergistia; order Synergistales; family Acetomicrobiaceae; genus Acetomicrobium; species Acetomicrobium sp. S15 = DSM 107314. The sequence continues at coordinate 12,135 of NZ_JADEVE010000265.1, forward strand.
ATTGGCATTGCCATAGAAGAAGGATTGCCTGTGCAGATTCATACTGGGATCTTTGCTCGCAATGCCAACATCCTAAGTAACGGCAACCCTGAGCACTTGAACCAGTTGTTTTTGGACTTTCCCGATGCTCGCTTTGTGTTGCTGCACTTTGGTTTTCCATATATTGGACAAGCTATATCACTTGCCAAGATGTTTCCAAATGTGTTTGTTGACTTGGTTTGGGTGCCGCTTCTATCACCGACAGTCGCTCGCCAAGTATTAGACGAGTGTTTGGACTTAGTGGCAGTAAATAAAATCATGTGGGGCAGTGACGCTTACCAAGTCGAAGATGTCTATGCCGCTGCCTGTTTAGCTCGCGAGGTGGTAACCGATGTTCTGCTCAATAAAATAGAGCGAGGAGAGATGAATGAAGAACAAGCACTTACGATTGCTCAGCGAATATTTTATCAAAATGCTATGAGTTTGTTTAGATTAAACCAAGATACCAAAATGGTGACTGGTAAATAGATAGTATGACTAATATTTTAACAATTTCACTTCTTAGATGAGGTGGCTGCTGCGAGGAGCCCGATACTTCGTTTCAAGCCATAAGCGCCAACGCCGGCGTCAGGTTAAGCTTTATATTCGTTTTAGAGGAGGCGCATTTGGAAAATGATGTCTGACATCGAAATCGCTCAAGTCACGAGGCTTGAGCACATCGCGAAGATCGCAGAGAAGCTCGGCATTAGGGAAGAAGAACTGGAGTATTACGGCAAGTACAAGGCTAAGGTTTCACCGGAGGTCTGGGAGAGGGTAAAAGACAAAGCAGACGGCAAGCTCATCCTGACGACGGCGATAACGCCGACACCGGCCGGCGAAGGGAAGACCACCACGACGATAGGCCTGGGACAAGCGCTTCAAAAGATGGGAAAGAAAGCGGCCATGGCCATAAGGGAACCGTCTTTGGGGCCCGTCTTCGGCGTCAAGGGCGGGGCTGCTGGAGGGGGATACTCCCAAGTTCTCCCTATGGAGGATATAAACCTCCACTTCACGGGCGACATCCACGCAGTTACTTCTGCCCACAACCTGTTGGCGGCCATGGCCGATAACCACCTTCACCACGGCAATCCTTTGGGATTGGACCCGAGGCAGATGGCTATCAGGCGCGCCATGGACATGAACGAGCGAGCCTTAAGGTCCATCGTCATAGGCCTCGGAGGAAAGCCCAACGGCGTGCCAAGGGAGTCCGGCTTCGACATCTCCGTCGCCTCCGAGGTCATGGCTATCCTGTGCCTTTCAAGCGACCTTGTGGAACTAAAAGGGCGCTTATCTAAAATCATCGTGGGGTATACGTACGACGGAAAACCGGTGACTGCCGGCGACCTGAAGGCCCAAGGTGCCATGACGGCTCTCCTGAAAGAGGCCATAAAGCCCAACCTGGTCCAGACAGTAGAGGGATTGCCAGCCTTCGTCCACGGCGGTCCCTTTGCCAACATCGCTCACGGCTGCAACAGCGTAGTCGCTACGAAGCTCGGGCTGAAATTGGCCGACTACTTCGTGACCGAGGCTGGCTTCGGCGCCGAGCTGGGCGCGGAGAAGTTCATGGACATCAAGTGTCGCCTGGCGGGCCTGCGCCCAGACGCTGTCGTCATCGTAGCGACGATTAGGGCCCTTAAAATGCACGGAGGTGTGCCCAAGTCTGCCTTGGCGAGCGAAAACCTGAAGGCCTTGGAGAGCGGCTTTGCTAACCTGAAAAAACACGTCGAAAACGTCAGGACCTTCGGCGTCCCGGCAGTGGTGGCGTTGAATCGCTTTCCCACCGATAGCGATAGCGAGCTCAAGTTGGTGCGCGACATGTGCGAGAGTTTAGGTGTACCCATGGCGCTCTCCGAGGTCTGGGCCAAGGGGGGAAATGGCGGCATCGAGCTGGCAAACGAAGTCCTCGAGGCGGCAGAAAAGCCCTCTTCCTTTAAATTCCTCTATGAGCTGCACGAAAGCCCCAAAGATAAGATCGAAAAGATAGCCAAGACGCTCTACGGTGCCGGCGAGGTTCGATACACGCCTGAGGCGGAAGCCGATTTGAAGCGCGTCCACGAACTGGGATACGACGATCTGTTGGTGTGCATGGCGAAGACTCAATCCTCTCTCTCAGACGATCCGGCTCTGTTCGGATACCCAGAAGGCTTCACGATGACCGTGAGAGAGGTGCGCATATCCGCCGGTGCCGGTTTCATCGTGCCCATAACGGGAAAGATCATGACCATGCCGGGGTTGCCCAAGGTCCCTGCCGCTGAGGGCGTTGACGTCGACGAATTCGGCCGCATTACGGGGCTATTTTAGGGGGCTTTAAGATGAGCGCCATTATTATGGACGGCAAAGCCGTATCTGCCCTCGTGCGAGAAGAGGTAAAAGAGCGCGCCGCGATCCTCGCGTCTAAGGGAGTGAAGCCCGGGCTCGCCGTCGTCTTGGTCGGCGACGACCCCGCATCCCAGGTGTATGTGAGGCAGAAGGAGAAAGCCTGCGCTTCGGTTGGATTTGCCTCCTTCATGCGATATCTGCCAGCTTCCACTGACGAGAGGGAGCTGCTCGACCTCATAGACGGGCTGAACTCAGATCCTGCGGTGCACGGCATATTGGTCCAGCTCCCCCTTCCAAAACATATAGATAAGGACAGGGTGGCGGAGGCGATAGGACCTGAGAAGGACGTCGACGGTTTCCATCCGATAAACGTGGGAAGGTTGACGCTGGGCATCGAGACTATGGAGCCGTGCACGCCGAAGGGGATCGTCTATCTTTTGGAGCATTACGGCATAGATATAGAAGGAAAGCGCGCGGTGGTGGTCGGAAGGAGCAACATCGTCGGCAAACCCGTATCCATTTTGCTCCTCTCTCGAAACGCCACGGTCACCGTATGCCACAGCCGCACGAAAGACCTTCCAAGCGTAACTCGCCAGGCTGATATACTCGTGGCTGCGACAGGCAAACCCAAGATGATCACCTCTTCCATGGTGAAAGATGGAGCTGTCGTCGTGGATGTGGGAATAACGCGGACGCAGTCGGGACTTATCGGTGACGTGGATTTCGATGCCGTCAAGGAAATGGCTTCCTACATAACGCCCGTCCCTGGCGGCATAGGTCCCATGACCATAGCTATGTTGCTTTTAAATACGTTAAAGGCTGCCGAAGCCTGCGCCTCAGGTTCTATGCGTCGATAAAAAGAGACAAAGGCTCGAGGCTCAGGAAGCAGTGGCTAAATAAAAAAGGAGGGGTTATTGTGGCAAAGAAGAAGGGCAGGTTGGATTTTGTCCAGATGAAGCAGAAGGGCGAGAAGGTGGTGTGGGTTACCGCCTATGACTTTCCTATGGCCTCCTTCGCGGAGCAGGCCGGCATGGACATGATCTTGGTGGGCGACAGCTTGGGGATGGTGCTCTTGGGTTATCCCGGCACCGTGCCCGTGACGATGGAGGAGTGCCTCATCTGTTGCAAGGCCGTCCGCCGCGGCGCTCCTAACACCTTCTGCATCGGAGATATGCCGTTTTTGTCATATCAGACTACCGATGCCGATGCCGTCATGAACGCCGGGCGCTTCTTGAAGGAAGCTGACATGGACGCCGTAAAACTCGAAGGCGGCAGGAGGGTTCAGAGCAAGATAAAGGCCATAGCTGACGCTGGGATATTGGTCATGGGTCACATAGGCCTCACCCCTCAGAGCTCTGGAGCTCTGGGAGGTTTCAAAGCGCAGGGCAGAGACCCTGAAAGCGCACGGGAACTCATACTCGACGCCAGGGCAGTCGAAGAAGCTGGGGCCTTTGCCATACTGCTTGAGGCTGTGCCGCCGGAGCTCACGGCCTTCATAACGAAGGACCTCTCCATCCCCGTCTATGGCATAGGCGCAGGCGCCCCCTGCGATGGGCAGCTGTTGATCTGCGGCGACATGCTCGGCATGTTCCAGGCCTTCACTCCGAAGTTCGTCAAGAAATATGCCGCCGTGGCGGAGATCGAGACGAACGCCTTCAAGGAGTATATATCGGATGTGAAGAGCGGCAAATTCCCCGCCGATGAGCATTGCTATCATATCCTGCCGGAGAGGGCGCAGGAATACGAGCATATGCTCAAAGAATTAACGCGTAGGTGACATAGAGCACATGTGGCAAGGGTGGGGTATATGTCCTTAACCCCTGCCACTCTTGCTTCAGTAAAGTATGGAGTCTTTAGGTTGGGGGGTATTTGCTTTGATTTTGAGTAAGTTTAATCTCTCTGGTAAGGTAGCTATAGTTACAGGGGGAACAAGTGGCATAGGGAGAGCAATGGCTTTGGGATTAGCCGAAGCTGGCGCTAGTGTTATTGCCACCAGTCGGACAGAGCTAAAAGTAAAAGCAGTCTCTGAGGAAATAAGAAATATTGGAAGGGATACCATTGAGGTTGCCACTGATGTTACATCTCCGGAGGAAGTTGATAAACTAAAGGAAGCCGTTCTATCTAAATTTGGCCATATCGATATTTTGGTTAATAATGCTGGGACGACAATTAAAAAGAAGGCCGAGGAACTTTCTTTAGCAGATTGGAAAATGATTATTGATCTTAATCTCACTTCTGTCTTTATATGTAGCCAAATTATTGGGAAAGAAATGATAAATCAAAGGTCGGGCAAAATAATAAATGTTGCTTCTGTAGGTTCCAGGTTAGCCTTGAAAGGTTCGATAGCTTATTGTGCCTCTAAAGGTGGTGTTGTACAATTAACTAAAGTATTGGCAAGTGAGTGGGCTGATTATGGTATTGAAGTTAACGCTATAGCTCCGGCTTATTTTTTGACTCCTATGACTAAAAATCTATTAAGCTCGGAAGACTTCATGAGGCGCTTAAAAGAAAGAATTCCTATGAATCGTCTAGGCGACTTAGAAGAATTGAAAGGCTTGGTAGTTTTCCTTGCTTCGCCAGCGTCTAGCTATATAACGGGCGAGGTTATATTTGTTGATGGTGGCTGGACTAGTTATGGCATTTAGTTTGTTCATATAATAGCAAATTAAATAAGAAGGGAGCAGTTAAAACGATGGACAAGAAAGTGGTTATTACTAATTATGAGTTATTTGGCCAAGTGGAGAATGAGAAAGAGATTATGGGGAAATATAATATAAAAATAGAAGCTTATCAGTGTAAGAATGAAGAAGACATGATCAAAGTAGTTAAAGATGCTGATGGTGTCATAGTCCCCCAGTATCTACCCTTGCCTCGAAGAGTTATTGAAGCTATGAACAAATGTCAGGTTATCGTGACATATAGTATTGGAGTGGATCATATTGATATGAAAACCGCGACGGAGCAAGGAATTTGTGTAGCTAATGTTCCAGATTATTGTGTTGATGAAGTTTCTAATCATGCAATTGCGTTGATAATGGCGTTGCATCGGCGCCTGAAAACATTAGACCAAGGTATCAGAAAGATGAAATGGGGTTACAGTGAAATTAGGCCAATTAAACGACTTGCTATGAACAAACTAGGCATCGTAGCCTTAGGTAGGATTGGTCGAGAAATTGCACGGAAAATGAAGCCTTCTGTGGCAGAAATTCTTGGCTTTGATCCATATTTACCCAGAGAAACAGCTGAGCAGTTAGGTATCAGACTTGTTTCCCTGGAAGAATTATTAAAAGAATCCGATATTATAACGCTTCATGCGCCATTAACAGAAGAGACGTATCATATGATCGGTACAAAAGAGCTAAAAATGATGAGAAATACGGCTATTCTCGTTAATGTGGCGCGTGGCGGTTTGATCGATGAAAATAGTCTATGTCAGGCTTTGAGAGAGGGATGGATTGGTGGTGCAGGTCTTGATGTTTTTGAAGAAGAGCCGATTACAACTAATAACCCGTTGCTTGTTTTGGATAAGGACACTTTAATAATTACTCCACATGCAGCTTGGTATTCGGAAGAATCGCTCACAGACCTACAACGTAAAGCTGCTGAAGAGGTAATTCGAGTTTTAATTGAAAAAAAGTTTCCTAAAGCGCTAATGAACAAAGGGGTTAAACCTAAAGCTAACTTGATAGCATGATGTTCTTTTGTTATAGCAACAATATTGTTTTTAGAAGTTATGATGAGGTATGAATGGTTTTATTTTGTAGTATTTTATTACTATTTGTTATATAAGTAGGAATTTGATTATATAATTAGATAATTTTAAACTTAGATGCTGGTTTATTGGTTATTAATATACGAAATAGAGCAATGAAGATGATATTAAACCATGAGAGGGGATGTTAGAAATGATTCATATCTAGCTTTTGCTAAAAATTAAGAGAACAATTCAATTATTGTATAAAATATTAAAAGGGGGTAAGATACCATGTCGAGTGAAATGTGCTGCCTGGGAGAGAAAGGCGTAGCCGAGATCAATACCTATCTATCCAGCAAAAAGAACAGCGTCGTC
>NZ_JADEVE010000266.1 GCF_016125955.1 Acetomicrobium sp. S15 = DSM 107314
GGCACATTGAGGTGGGGATGGTTTTGACACAATAGACAGATCATCTTGCGACAACTCAGAATAAGTATGTGGGGATGGTCGCGCGGGCAACCATGAACGTCGGGATCGTGGGCGCAAAACCTCCACTTGCCGTCGACACCCTGGACCCTGTGCACAACTCCTGCTTCCTCCAAGAGCGATACAGTGATTGGGAAGAATATAATCCCCGCGGCCATCACCACCTTGCTCGTGACGCCGTAACCGAGCCATACTATGAGGAGCGGTGCGAGGGCAAAGACTGGGATAGCCTGAGAGGCCACAAGCAGCGGGGAAGAGCACGTTCTACAATCTTGTGATAAAACATGGAAATAGCAAGCGGCACAGCCA
>NZ_JADEVE010000267.1 GCF_016125955.1 Acetomicrobium sp. S15 = DSM 107314
CATCTATGCCCTTGAGGGAAAACCCTTCATCGTAAGCCAACCCTGCCACATTTGTGGTGCCAAAACGCTCTTCTATCACATTGACCGTGGCATGTTCGTAACGACTTAATAATACAATCAGACCGGATTTAAAGGAAGACCACTCTTGAGGACGGAGATGGCATTTTGAACAGCCATCATCCCCATCTTGTCCGTAGCCTTATCTGTAGACCCTCCCATATGCCAGATCCATCGAGCCTGGGGTTTAACGGATGAGCGCTTGTATCCCAACCGTTGAAGTCCCCTACGACAGAAACGCGCCTGGCGTT
>NZ_JADEVE010000268.1 GCF_016125955.1 Acetomicrobium sp. S15 = DSM 107314
CCCGAACCAGGAGGAGCATCGTTATGAATCCTGAGCCTGAAACCCTGGCCGATACCGTAGTTTTTCCTCATGTAGTTGACAACGCCGTTTATGAGGTCCAGATGGCCATCGTAAGCCAGAAATTGATCCACGTCATAAATCCACCACCGTGTAAACTACCGTAGCGCTGTAAGCGCCAGGAGGAACGGCCAAGGATATCCCTGAAACCTTGTATTGAACGGGAATGCCCGTCTTGTGGTTGCTGGCATTAGCGGCTACGTGGGCTACCTTGTTTCCCGGAATCGGCAGGAGCGTCGGGGGAGCAAGGCGTTGGCTGAGCGTAGGAGGTTTTTCGTTCCAGCCC
>NZ_JADEVE010000269.1 GCF_016125955.1 Acetomicrobium sp. S15 = DSM 107314
AGGTGGATCATATGTCCCAACAGCAGTCACAAATGAACGTCGGCAGTGAGGAGCAAAAAAGTAGGAGAGAGATGTTGAGCGTTTTATTAGGAGCGGCGTTTTTAATGGCAACGTCTTCTATAGGACCAGGCTTTTTGACGAATGCGGATCGCGTCAAGAACTTCTCGGAGTTGGAGCCCCTGATAAACGAAGCCACCCGCAAGAGGGCTTCGGCCGAATGGCTAAAACTCTTGGAGGAGGCAAAAGTCCCGTGCGGTCCGATAAACGAT
>NZ_JADEVE010000270.1 GCF_016125955.1 Acetomicrobium sp. S15 = DSM 107314
GATCGTGTTCGCCTCCCTAAGTTCTACAAGCCTGCACTTCTTGAAGCTTTCATAAAATGCAGATGATCCTTCGGGTTGCACTCCAACTATCTTAACGGTCGGTTTTATCGTTTTCATAACAAAGTAAATGCCAGATGCCAAAACTCCTTTCTCTTGAGTAGCTCCTCGAGCTTTTTTAATTCTTCAGGCGTAAGCTTGGAAGGCCTGCCCCTTTTTGAACCCTCTTTAGAGGCTATTCCTTCATATCCTGCGCTGTGCCAGGGAGATACCCCGGGACATCCACAAAAGTTACCACAGGGATGTTAAAGGCATCACAAAAACGAATGAAACGACTCGCCTTATCTGAGGCATCGATATCCAAGCATCCCGCAAGGTGAGCAAACTTATATGTGGACTTTACGTCCACCACAAAGCCCCGGTCGCCGCAGATGGCCACCACGTCGAACTCCTGCTTGCTGCCGGTCTCGGGGTCCTTGATCGACACATTGTGAGTGATG
>NZ_JADEVE010000271.1 GCF_016125955.1 Acetomicrobium sp. S15 = DSM 107314
GAATTTTGAAAAACATAGCGCATCACTACTTGGAGGAATACCAAGGCCACATTTACGGCCATGCTGCCGACGAGAAAATAATCCTCTGCACGAACTAACCAATTATGCCACATGATTAACCTAAATTATCTTGAGCTCCTGTCGGCCGACTTCGCCGCCATGTACGGAAGATCAGCCCCAACTGTGAGGGTGGTGGCATACCCGGCGATCGGACCCACATCGGCAAACACGGGATGCATGCGTGAGTCACAAAATCCCACCGGGCTAAGATCCAGTGGGCCAAGCTCCCGAGCTCGGGCCCGCCCGAGGCGCCTTCCTCCGACGGCAGTTCCCAGGTGAGGGGCAGCCCTTGTTTGTATTTTAGCCT
>NZ_JADEVE010000272.1 GCF_016125955.1 Acetomicrobium sp. S15 = DSM 107314
CGCAGCTCTCCGGCGGCCAAAGGCAACGCGTGGCAATAGCCAGGGCCTTGGCGATGGACCCCAAAGTGATGCTCTTTGACGAACCCACTTCAGCGCTGGATCCTGAGATGATAAAAGAGGTCTTGGATGCGATGAAGTCAAATTCACCAACCCTGAGTGTGCCTGAAGGATATGCTCCAATGGGAGAGGGTCGCGTTCCGGTCTGACATATGCTCTATTAGAACTACAACCCAAAGGGGAAGGGGCTTCCCGACGCCGAAGACAAGACA